>CAZIMH010000121.1:0-8472 GCA_964540155.1 uncultured Saprospiraceae bacterium | reverse complement strand
ATATCTTAGCGGGGTCTCAGGATCAAGGTATACAACGTGCATTTGATTTTTCTGAAGGACCTGCTAATTTTCAACAATTTATATCTGGTGATTATGGTCATCTTCAGTTCACCAATTTTGGAAAGAGCATGTGGGCCATCTATCCGGGAGGATGGGTTACCTACTACCCTGACCCAATCAATGGAAGCTTTGAAGCAGAGTTCGAATTGCTTACTGGCAACCAATCGGTTTGGTTACCACCTATAGTGCCTTCTCCTTACAACCCAAATAGTATTCTAATTGCGGGAGGCACTATGCTTGGAACTACCGGCTCTCATATAGTAGAAATAACTGTAGACGACCTAAGCCAGATTTTTGCTAACCAGTGGCCTTTTAACTTCAATAGAGGAGGTGGTGTGGTTAGTTCTCTTGCTCATAACAAAGCAGATATAGATCAATTCTATGTACTGACTACGGATGGAAAATTCTTTAAAAGCACAAATAGGGGCATACAATTTCAAGAGAAAACAGCAGGGCTATCCACCGCTAATAATCTATATGGAAATACTATTCTGACTTCAAATCAAGACGTCAATAGAGTTCTTATAGGTGGTTCAGGTTATAGCAACCCAGCAGTCTTTATGTCAAATGATGCAGGTGAGTCTTTTACTCCATTGGTTGATGGACTTCCTCTGACCACTGTATTTGAAATGGTCTATGATGAAAGTGAACAATTTATATTTGCAGCTACAGAAGCTGGACCATACGTTTGTGTATTAGAGGAGGGTCGATGGTATAATATGACGGATGGCATTGCTCCTAACCAACGCTATTGGAGTGTAGAGTATCTTTCATCCAAGAACAAGGTTCGTTTTGCCACTTTCGGAAGAGGTATCTGGGACTTCGACATAGAGCGGCTCACAAGTACAGATGAAGTAGCTGAATCTAATAGCTTACAAATCTATCCTAATCCTACATCAGGAATAATCACGCTTCAGCAAATTGAGAATGGAGGTATCGCCAGAGTAATGAATATCAGTGGTCAGGTTGTACATACTCAAGAAATTTCTCCAGCTTCAGAAGTAAAAATTGATTTATCAGATCTTCAGATTGGAACGTACTATGTTATATTTGATGATGGAAACAACCTATCATCAAACGTAGTTCTTAAAATATGAGCGAAGAATCTTTAACTGCTTTATTAGGCGTTGGCTCCAGAGTAAAGCATCCAGCATATGGAGAAGGTGTTATTATTGGCTTGGATGTCGCTGCTTACCAAGTTGTATTTATGACCTATGGCATGAAGCATGTACTTAAGGAGCAAGCTAACTGGGAAGTAATAGAAAGTATTCCTGCAGAACATGATGTGAGCTTTACAGAAGCTGAAAAATCCCTTATCCGAATCCTTACCACATATAATGGAATACAGCATAAGGTGGATTTAGCAGATAAGTGGCACAATGGCACCATGATTCTGAAGCCACAAGATGAAGGATTACAGAATAAAGAAATTCCAATAGAAACATTCTTCCACAAGATTGTCATGGTAAGAGATAGATTACGTGTGATGGAACAACGTATAAATAGCTCTAAACTATCTGACGAGGAAAAAGTAAACCTCCAGCAGTATATCTCTAGAATCTATGGAAGTTTGACAAGTTTTAATGTCCTCTTCAAATTCAAAGATGACCATTTCAAAGGGGAAGGCAAGAAGAGCTAATTTCTAAAGGGGTTGAAGAGTTTCCATACCATTTCGAATCCCGTAAATATATTCTGGCCCTTCTTCATCGTTTCTTCAGTATACACAACGTCTATAGGATATTAATATACGTTGCTTCTATTGATCTTTGCATTTTTGATAATCTCTATGCAAAACTCAAATCCATTATAAGTTATTTCAAGATTTTCCGCGAATCGTCGTGACATCACTTTCATTCCAGACTGAGAATCAGTAACCACCAGTCCTGTTACGAAAAAGTTAACCACATTCCCAAGAAAATTGAATATCATTCTTGTAACAGGTATTCCGTTCTTTTTCAAGAATCGGCTGCCAATTACTAAGTCCATATCCTTGCTTTCTATGCACTTAATGAGCGGAATGAGATCTTTAGGATTATGCTGGAAATCCGCATCTATAGTTGCAATGTATGTAGCTCCTTGGCTAACTGCGTAATCTATTCCTGTCTTAGTAGCACCACCTGCGCCCAGATTGATTAAGTGATCAAGAACTCTAACTTTATTACCATATGACAATGCGACGTCTTTGGTATTGTCACCACTATTATCATTAACTAAAATGATGTTCTCAAATCCCAGTGCCAAGGTTGTTTCAATGACGGGTCTAATTAGCTTTTCCTCATCTTTAGCTGGAATGACAATAAAGATTTTTGAATATGGTGTTTGGAACATACTGCACAAATATAAATCATAATAAGCTCATTGACATACAGAAAAGGCCTTCCAGAGTTTATATTTACAACCGTTTACGGAGAATAAACTCCAGTTGGCAAAGAGGATGAAAAAAGCACTAATTACAGGTATTACAGGGCAGGATGGATCATATCTTGCAGATTTACTCCTAGAAAAAGGATATGAAGTGCATGGTGTTATACGAAGATCATCCTCTTTTAACACCAATAGAATAGAACATATCTACCAAGACCCTCACACAAAAGATAGGAGGCTGTTTTTACATTATGGAGATTTAACAGACTCTACTAATCTTATTAGAATAGTCCAAGATGTCCAACCGGATGAAGTATACAATTTAGGTGCACAAAGCCATGTTAAGGTGAGCTTTGAAACACCAGAATACACAGCAAATTCAGATGCGCTTGGCACACTAAGATTGTTGGAAGCTATTCGAATATTGAACCTTCAAGAGAAAACAAAATTCTATCAGGCTTCGACATCAGAACTGTATGGCCTAGTTCAGGAAGTACCGCAAAAAGAAACCACCCCTTTCTATCCTCGTTCACCATATGGTGTGGCTAAGCTTTATGCATATTGGATTACTGTAAATTATAGAGAAGCCTACCAATTTTATGCTTGCAACGGTATTCTCTTTAATCATGAATCACCGCGAAGAGGAGGTACGTTTGTCACAAGAAAAATCACGACTGCTGTAGCTAAAATTGCAGCAAATCAGCAAAACGTTCTTTATCTAGGAAACCTTAATGCGCAGAGAGACTGGGGTCATGCTAAAGATTATGTAAGAGCGATGTGGCTGATGTTACAACAAACTACTCCTGAAGATTATGTGATTGCCACGGGCAAAATGATATCGGTTAGAGAATTTACTAAGCGAGCTTTTGCTGTACTAGATATGGAGATTCTATTTGAAGGTAATGGGATTGATGAGGTAGGAAAGCTTAATAATGATGCGCATGGCTTGCGTAAAGGAGTAATCCTAGTACGAATAGATCCTAATTACTACAGACCCACTGAAGTAGATCAACTGGTAGGAGATTCTAGCAAAGCCAAAGATAAACTCGGATGGGAATTAGAATATACGCTTCAAAATATGATAGAAGAAATGGTCAATTCTGATTACGATGCCATAACAATAAGAAGTGAAAGAGTCTGATAGAATATATGTAGCAGGCCACAATGGCATGGTAGGGTCCGCTTTGGTTCGAAAATTAAAAACGCTAGGTTATACGCAGATTATTACTAGATCTAGGAAGGAACTTGATTTAACCAATCAAGCAGCTGTCAACACCTTTTTCGAAAATGTCAAACCAGAATATGTATTTATAGCTGCTGCGAAAGTCGGAGGTATACTCGCGAATAATACCTACAAAGCAGAATTTATTTATTCGAATCTCATGATTCAATCTAATATAATAAACGCCGCATACATCAACAAAGTTAACAAGCTCCTCTTCCTTGGCTCCTCATGTATCTATCCAAAAATGTCACCTCAGCCAATGAAAGAAGACTATATACTTTCAGGCCCATTAGAGCCGACAAATCAACCTTATGCAATTGCCAAGTTGGCTGGCATAGAAATGTGTGATGCCTACAGGGCCCAATACGGATGTAACTTCATTTCTGTGATGCCCACCAATCTCTACGGACCAAATGATAATTATAATTTAGAAACAAGTCATGTACTACCAGCCTTGCTAAGAAAAATACATCAATCAAAAGTATCAAAATCTGATTCGATCTCAGTGTGGGGCACGGGAGAACCAAGGAGAGAATTTATGCATGTAGATGATCTTGCTGACGCCTGTCATTTCCTGATGCAATCCTACAACCAGCCTGGAATTATAAATGTAGGTACTGGTAACGAAGTGAAAATAAAAGAGCTGGTAACGATAATCATGAATGTTGTTGGCTACCAAGGAATAGTCGAATATGACAAGTCCAAACCTGACGGCACCCCAAGGAAGTTAATGGATTCTACTCGCTTAGAATCTTTAGGGTGGTCGCCTTCAATGGGATTAGAAGAAGGCATCAAAAGTGTGTATGTATCACTTCAAGACAAAGAATGGTACTAGAATTTATAGTACCTCATAGATCGCATAAGACCCACCATAGTATATGTCTCCAAACATGCCGTATTGCAATTGAGGCTGGCCTGCTGCATTAGTAATCTTAAGGAGTCTGTTTGTGCAGAGTAACTTTAGGCGTTTATGATCTCTTAACCATCTGGTCAATAACTTAAACTTCCTTTCAAGAGTCTTCTCTGGAGTCTTATCAATAAAAGGGGTATTCAAATCCACAATTATATATTTTATACCATTCGCTTTCATGACATCAGATACAAGATTCTTCTTCTCATATCTATCTTTTAATTGAGACCAAAGTCCGAGTTGGTTGTCTATATAAACTCTTTTATTATTGTCTTTAATGAAGTAGGTAAAACTGGTACCTATTCTTAGAATCTTCGATTCTGTTTCAGAATTAATTTTAGCTAATGCTTTATCTAATCCTGGATAGACTTGATTAAGAACATCAATCGTACTCATCTCCCCTATCTGATATTTATAAAAAATAGGATTCATCATTGCTTTTCCTAAATCTTTCTCTTCTGCATTGTTAACAACTTGAGATATTCTGTACACAACTGCTGATAATGCCCAGAAAGATGAAACCACAATGAAAAGTCCTACAAGCGATTTCTTAATCCATTGTTCACCAAAAGACAGCTTACGCAAGAGAAAAAATATCACAAAATAACCTAGGACTAAATTCACAAACCCATACCAGACTATTCCCGCTGAAAAAGCTACCCAGAAAAAAGCATTAACCCAAAAAACCATCATGAGCAGGGCTCTTGGCGAACCATCATACCTCATCTTTTTCCTAAACAATAGAGTGATACTTATAAATAAAGTAAACAACAAAGGATAAGTAACACGATCGCTTTCTCCTGAGATATTAAGCAGCATTCTTTCTATTGGCTCATACACGATAGAACATACGGTATATAGATAGGCCATGATATGTGCTATAGGCTCTTCTGATAACGAAATATCACCAAATAAATAATTTTTATAATCCGAAGTGGACTTCATTAATTCACCTTGAGCCCCCAGTGTATGTGAAAAAATGTATGAATTAGAAACACTAAATATGAAGAGCAGAATAAATCCAGCTAGTGCAGAAAAGAAGAAAATTTTATCCTTTCTAAAGATGGTCAAAATAAGAATAGGAATAATCCACAGAAAGATAAATCCAATATCTACAAAGTCTCCAGATTGATTGGTATTTATACCTACGTCATAAGGTAATGAGAGATATCTAACTGGTAAGATTTCATATCCAAAATACCGTTGAATCTCTTCCCGCTTAGTATCACTTAATAATGCATTATCATTCTGAGATGCAACATTAAAGTCTGCACATACAATCAAGACTAAAATCAATATGTACTTCAGCCTGCTCATTTCTTATCCTTCCTTAAACTTTGTCGATAATTCCGGTCCATTTGACGCATATCCCAGGCTGGGCCTGCCTGAGCTCCATTAAGTAGTTTTACAGGATTATAAGAGTCTGTCTCAATATGGTTCTTAATCATCCAAGGCAACAGAGGTATGAGCGCAAAGAAACCGAGTATAAATGCAAACCGCGTCGTCCTTAATAATGGTATTCTGCTTCTGGCAAATGAAACTGCCAATAATACAGATCCTATGATTATCAGACCAAGAATGACATAGTTAACAGACAAATGATATTTTCTAAGACCAGTCAGATCATCTAGCTTAGCTAATAAAAATAAGGCAAGTGCAAAAGACAATATACCTGCTAGCATGCTTGGATGTTTACTCATAGAATACATCCCTATCACAATAGCGAAAACCAAAAACATATTGGTCATCTTGATTGTCAACCCAAATCCAAGAAACAAGCCTAGCACTATCAATGGAATAGAAACCTGCTTCACATTTTTGAGGTAATCATCATCTTGCTGAACCTTGGCTGTTCCGAAAATTTCAAGAAAAAGGGATAAGGATATTATTTGAAAGAATAATAGTGCCATATCTGTCTTATGCTCTATGAATTGCTGGTTAGCAATCGCAGGCGTAACTGTAATCAGCAAAAGTGCAAACAATACATTATTAACATTGAGCTTAAGAACATTCCGACCAAGATGAAATGCGGCAAATACTGAAAGAATAAAGCCATACATAGATATACTTATAGATATGGAGTTCTCACTGAATAGTGTATAACCCGTTGACATAAGTAATCCCCAATTATATGGACGCCATCCATAGATTAATCCTTCATTCGATGATACCAATTTTGCGATATTCATATAAAAATTACGACTATCAAAACCAGTTGGAAATGGCGTCTGGCTATGCATGAAATTCAACATAAAGAAGAACACAAGAAAAACCAGTGACATAGTTCCAAGTGCATTTAGCTTACCTAAGTCATAACTTTTAAAAGTTGATTTATTGAGAATAACTGGAATTTTCTTGTAATTGAAAATGATAGGAAGGACTAACAATGCTGATACAGTATACTTGTTGATAAAGCCGAAAATACCGAGGACGAATAATGAATTGCAAAGGATGATTAATCCAATCCCAATAAGATATATGACAGAAAGGCGATTCTTTAGTAATAGATTACCGATGCTGTAACTACTAAATGTCAGTAGCAGTAGATAACCAAGCGAAGCCAGATTAATGCTAATCACATTTATTAGGTGATTTATATTAAAATCTACTTGTGCATACTCCGAAAAAGAAATGGAAATAGCACCTATTAATACCATTATTAATATCGTCAGGCCGAAGCCATTTGAAATCCACTTTATATATGGTTTTAGTCCAGAATACAAAAATATCGCAGTGGTGAAACCACCTATAAGTAGGACATATAATAATAAATTAGTATACCTGAAATACTCGAATGAGAATTCATATAATGGATGCTTATTGATATAATCCAATATAATCCCTGTGGTCCACAGAAATATAAATACGACAAGTAAGACAGTTGTAAGTTTTGTACTAGTTTTCAAAGTGCTTATAAAATTGGTGTTTGAATCTCTTAACTTTGGGGTTAATACGACATCGCAAGTTAGGCACAAGTGGCTTAATATCACAATCTTGAGTATTAATGTCCCAGAACAGAAATCATAAAATTTTACCAATAGTTATCACCAATTGGAATGGGTCCCATGATACCATAGAATGTATAAGCTCTATATTCGATTCAAGTTATAAAAATTGGCATATTGTACTTATTGACAATAATTCAAGAACTGAGGATGTAGAAGTGTTAAAGTCATTTTTAAAAGGGAAAGAGCAAATATCATTTATCCAAAATGACACAAATTTGGGATTTGCTAAAGCCAATAATCAAGCAATAAGCTACTGTAGACAAAATATCACCAACTGGGACTGCTGTATTCTGCTGAATAATGACACGACTATAGCTAGAGATTGCTTAGACCATCTATATTCGCACTTCAAATCTGGCAAGGTAGATCTTATAGCAGCGAAGATGATCATGTACAACAACAGGAATATAATGGATAATGCAGGTCACAGGATGCTCAATACTGGAGAAATTGTACCAATTGGCCATAATGATCCAGTCAGCCAGCATAAGGAAAATGCTAATAACATTGGACCATGTGGAGGTGCTTGTCTATTATCTCGTGATATGATAAATAACATTGGCCTCTTTGACGATTATTTTTCTACTGGATATGAAGACGCAGAACTTGGCTTAAGATCATTTATTGCTGGTTACAAAGCAGAATATTGCCCTGAAGCGATAGTTTACCACAAGAAAGGGATGGCGATAAAAAAGGTATTTGATGATGAATATGCTATACGTACGCAAGTCAATATCTTGTATTCCTATTTCAAACTTATGCCGCTAGGGACAATGCTTATCAATGTTCCTTTTATGGTAGTGCGAAATTTTATGATTATAGTGGCTAGTATATTTCTCTTCAGGTGGAAGTATGCGAGCATCATGTCTAAAGCCATCTTACGATTTGTAACAAAAGAACTGGGC
>CAZIMH010000120.1:0-8553 GCA_964540155.1 uncultured Saprospiraceae bacterium | reverse complement strand
TGATCCTGCTGCTACTCATCAAAGTAGTAGCGATGCCAACCTCTTAGAAATAAAATCTCCTATAGTAGGCACATTCTAACGTTCTGCAGGTCCTGATAAGCCTCCTTTTGCATCTATAGGTTCTACGATATCACAAGGTTCAGTAGTTTGTATAGTAGAAGCTATGAAGCTCTTTAATGAAATAGAAAGTGAAGTTGCTGGAAAGATAGTTAAGGTGATGGTTGATGATGCATCTCCTGTAGAGTATGATCAGGTCCTCTTTCTCGTAGATCCTAACGGATAGTATACTGTTTCTTCTGAAGCCACTAACCTAAAAATCTAATCATGTTTAAAAAAATTCTCATAGCTAACAGAGGGGAAATAGCCTTGCGTGTTATCAGGACATGTAAAGAAATGGGCATTAGCACTGTAGCTATCTATAGTACTGCTGACAAAGAGAGTTTGCATGTAAGATTTGCGGATGAAGCTGTTTGTATAGGTCCTCCTAGTTCAGCTGAATCATACCTGAGCATCCCTAAGATTATGGCAGCAGTGGAAATAACCAATGCTGATGCTGTCCATCCAGGATATGGATTTCTAGCAGAAAATGCTGGATTCGCTGAAGTGTGTGAGGAGTATGGTATAAAATTCATAGGTCCTACCGCTAAGATGATACAGATGATGGGGGATAAGATAACGGCAAAAGATACGATGATTAAAGCCAAAGTGCCGGTTGTTCCTGGTTCTGATGGAGAAGTAAAGACGGTTAAAGAAGGTCTGAAAATTGCCAATCAAATAGGATATCCTATCATATTGAAAGCGACAGCTGGCGGAGGCGGTAAAGGGATGAGAGTCGTCAATAGCGATGATGAGTTTCAGGAGCAATTAGAAAGAGCACAAACCGAAGCTGGCGCAGCATTTGGCAATAGCGCCATGTACCTGGAAAAATTTGTAGAAGAACCAAGACATATAGAGATACAAGTCATAGGAGACCAGCACGGAACGGTAGCTCACCTATCTGAAAGAGACTGCTCAGTACAGAGACGTCACCAAAAACTTGTAGAGGAATCCCCATCTCCCTTTTTGGATAAAAAGCTCAGAGATAAAATGGGTAAGGCAGCAATAAAGGCTGCTAAGGCTATTAACTATGAAGGCGTAGGTACGGTAGAATTTCTGGTAGATAAGTATAGGAAATTCTATTTCATGGAGATGAATACTCGTATACAGGTAGAGCATACCGTTACAGAGGAAGTAATCAATCGAGATCTCATCAAAGAACAAATAAGAGTAGCTGCTGGAGAGAAAATTTCTGGCAAGAACTATTATCCAGACTTGCATGCTATAGAAGTAAGAATAAATGCTGAAGACCCTTATCATGATTTCAGACCGAACCCAGGACATATCTCTTCCTTTCACAGTCCTAAAGGTCATGGAGTAAGAGTAGATACGCATGCTTTTGCTGGTTATACTGTACCTCCCTATTATGACTCTATGATAGCTAAGTTGATATGCAGAGCTGAGACGAGAGAAGAATGTATTCTCAAAATGCAGCGAGCGCTAGATGAATTTATTATAGAGGGAATAAAGACAACAGTTCCATTTCACAAACAACTCATGAAAGATGAGCGCTTTCTGACAGGAAACGTAACTACGAAATTATTAGACGATTTCGAGTTGAAACCAGAGTAGAGTAAAAAGGGACATCAATATCAAATAAAGTGGTTTCTTATATTGTTAGATTTAGCGTAGTCAACCAATACTCTGTAATCTAATATCGATGTCAGACACAAAGAGAATTTTAAGCTTCTTATCACAGTACAAAAGCAATGTCTGGTTAAGCTTATTGTCTCATGTGATGATGGCTATTTTTACTATCATCTCCATCCCACTAGTCATCCCATTTTTTCATTTTTTATTTTCCACCACGCCAAGTACTGCTGTCCGACCTCAATCCTTATGGGACTTGATTGGTTGGCTGGAATACTATTTTGTACAGATTATCCAGACGCATGGACCTCAAAAAGCGCTTATAATGACCTGCGCCTTCTTGATGTTGACTTTCTTCCTGAAAAACCTCTTTCGATATCTGGCTGTATATTTTATGATTCCTGTTCGGAGCGGTGTCATGACAGACCTTCGTCAAAAACTTTATACTAAGTATTTGGACTTTTCTCAGACGGAACAAATGAATACGCAAAGAGGGGACCTTATAACAAGGATGACTGCAGATGTGCAAGAGATAGAATGGAGTATTCTTAGATTTATACAAGCTGTCATCAAGTCTCCTATCATTATAATTGGTAGTGTGCTTTTGATGCTTAGCATCCATACAGGTTTGACCTTGTTTGTGTTTGTATTGATGGCATTTACACTATTGGTGATAGGCACGCTGAGTCGAACGCTTAAAAAGAATTCTACCAATCTCCAGAATTCATTGTCAGATATCACTTCCATGACAGATGAAGCGTTGGATGGATCCATGGTCCTTAATGTCTTCAGAGTTATCCCTAGATGGAAGCAGGCTTTTCTGTCCTATAACAAGGATTATAAGCATACATACGATAAGGTGTCCAAACGGCAAGAATTATCCTCTCCATTATCGGAGTTTCTTGGTGTTAGCGTTGTAGTGATCTTATTGTGGTATGGTGCCCAATTGGTATTTGAGAATACGTTGAAGCCCGAATCCTTTTTTGCATTCATCTTTGCCTTCTATCATGTAATAGAACCCCTTAAGGGATTTTCATCGGCATTCTACCATATCAGAAAGGGGAGTGCTTCCTTAGATAGAATTGAAGAAGTCCTTGCCCTTAATGAGCAGAAAATGGAGAGTGGCCAACTGGACTTTGTGTTTAATGACAGGATAACGTTTAAGGATGTTTCTTTTGGTTATGAAAATCAGTCTGTACTAAACGACATCAATTTCCAGATTAGAAGAGGTGAGAAAATAGCTATTGTTGGTGATTCAGGCACAGGGAAGTCCACCATTCTCAATTTAATATTGAAAAGACTTACACCTAATAAGGGAGAAATACTTGTGGATGGGAAGCCTCTTAAAAATATAAATACAGATAGCCTGTACCGACAATTAGGTATTGTGACTCAATCACCATTCTTATTCAATGCAAGCATAGAAGATAATATCACTTTATTTAGAAAAATTGGTCAGAAGAATCGCATAGAAGAATGTTTAGAAGTCGCCTCGCTAAACACCTTTGTCCGAAGTTTGCCTGATGGACTAAAGACAAAAATAGGAGACAGAGGCGTCATGTTAAGTGGTGGGGAGAGGCAACGAATTACTATCGCAAGGGCCTTATTAGAAAATCCTGGCATCTTATTACTGGATGAGCCTACCTCTGCCCTAGATCCCATCGCAGAACACCAAGTCAGTACGGCTATTACAAAGGCCATGAAAGATAGAACGGCGATTATCGTTGCGCATCGTCTGTCTACAATTAAAGATGTGGATAGAATTTTATTTCTTAATGATGGAAGGATTACAGAGTCTGGCAGTCACGAAGAGTTAGTTAATGCTAAAGGTGCATACTCTAAGTACGTAAATCTCCAGATGATATGAAGATAGGGTACATAGGCATAGTAGTTTTTTTGTTCTGGGCAGGATGTGTACAGGCCCAATATGAGTTGCCCCATATTTCAGATACCTTCTACATGTACAGTACCTATGTAGACATCAATCAACCATTAGAGGAGCAAATAAATTTTTATGAGGCAGATTTTCCTTGCCTGACCACCATGGCCGTATTGCCATCCGAAATGCCGAGAACAGAATCTGAATTTCTTAATCAAGCAGGAAAGGGCATCACGTATGGTGTAGATAATAATGTCCTTATGATAAAGGGAATTCGCATGGGTATAGACTACCTTGATAAACCTACTGATTATGTTCAGTTCAGAGGTGGGATTCCACTCATTAATCTTGATAATCCGGAATCTACTAGGAAGAAGGGAACGGAAGAACTCTACCTAGAATATGATGTCCTTGATGTGCAAGAAGGCCTGATGATTTGGAGTCAGATTTTAGGATACGAAAGAATACGACTGAAATTAAAAATTAAGTACAATACAGAATATCTGGACTATGGTAGGCTAAATCCATTTGACAATGCGTATTACCACAGTATAGAGACTTCATATACCGAATATGTTGAGGAAGTAGGTGTAAAGAAAGATGGTGAATGGACGTCAATAGAATTAGGAACCATCCCTTCTGAGATTATTGAGTTCAAAGAGACAAGTACTCAATTCATTTCCTACTATACTGAACGGCAGTCAATCCCTGCTATTATAAAGTATGATGCACCAACTTATTTGATAGAGCATTACATGCAGCGTAAGGTTAAGTTTCTTCCTGAGTGCACTACCGAAAACCAATATGTATATGTTTATCCAAATCCTACTTACAATAATCTCAATGTAAAAATGATAGGACAAGAGGTAGGGGAGTATGAACTATCTATCTCGAATATTGTCGGTAAAAAATTGTGGACATCTAATTTTACCAATGGCGAAGAAGATATTTTTTCTTGGACCTTGCCGTACTTGCCAAAGGGCATTTATCTCTATACTATAAAGGACAAGTATGGGAAGTATGTCCAAGCAAGAAGATTGACTATTCTGGAACACTAAACACCATTTACTGAATGGTCGTAACGTACATGTCAAGGGTTTGGTTAATGCCAATAAAAAAAGGCCATCTCACATAGAGACAGCCTTTGTAGAATATTTTCCTTTGATAGAATGAATTACATCATTCCTCCCATGCCACCACCTGGAGGCATCATTGGAGGCGGATTATCTTCCTTCATATCATTAATTACACATTCAGTTGTCAAGATCATGCCTGCTATAGAACCTGCATTCTCTATCGCGACTCTGGTTACCTTTGTTGGGTCAATAACACCAGCTCTTTTCAGATCTTGGTATTTGTCTATCCTCGCATTATAGCCATTAGAACCAGTACTATTGAGCACATTTTGTAGGACAACAGATCCATCTACACCTGCATTTTCAGCAATTGCTCTTAGTGGCGCTTCCAAGGCTTTTTTGACTATTTGAATGCCCATCTCTTGGTCTTCATTTTCTGCTTCCACTTTTGCTAGACCCTTCATAGTTCTTAAAAGGGCCACGCCTCCTCCTGTAACGATACCTTCTTCTACCGCTGCTCTTGTTGCATGCAATGCATCATCCACTCTATCTTTTTTCTCTTTCATTTCTACCTCAGTAGCTGCACCTACATAAAGCACCGCAACACCTCCAGACAACTTAGCTAATCTTTCCTGCAATTTCTCTCTATCGTAATCAGAGGTAGTCGTTTCTATCTGCTGTCTGATTTGCTTTATTCTAGCATTGATTTGTGACTGCTTGCCAGATCCATTGACAATCGTTGTATTGTCTTTGTCTACCTGGATTTTGTCACAACTTCCTAAGTGCTCTAATTCAGCATTTTCTAATTTATATCCTTGCTCTTCAGATAATACTGTACCACCAGTTAAGATGGCTATATCCTGAAGCATTGCTTTTCTTCTATCCCCGAAGCCAGGTGCTTTCACAGCAATCACTTTAAGGCCCCCTCTAAGTCTGTTGACAACTAACACACCTAGAGCTTGAGAGTCTACATCTTCAGCTATGATCATAAGCGGTCTGCCCGCCTGAGAAGCTTTCTCTAGAACAGGAACGATATCTTGAACGTTACTGATTTTCTTATCATGAATAAGAACAAGTGGACTTTCATACTCAGCAGTCATCTTTTGAGTATTTGTAATGAAATAAGGAGATAAATATCCTCTATCAAACTGCATTCCTAATACCTCGTCCACATAAGTATCTGTTCCTTTCGCTTCTTCAACTGTAATCACACCATCTTTAGATACTCTTTTCATAGCATCTGCGATAAGTGCGCCGATTTCATTATCATTATTTGCAGATATAGATCCTATCTGCTCTATTTTCTTGAAGTCATTTCCTACCACAGTAGAAGACTTATGTAGTTGTTGTACGACTTTAGCGACTGCTTTGTCTATACCTCTTTTAAGATCCATTGGATTAGCGCCTGCAGCTACATATTTCATTCCGCCAGCTACCATTGCTTGTGCTAGAACAGTTGCTGTTGTGGTTCCATCTCCAGCTGCATCATTGGTTTTAGAAGCGACTTCCTTTACCATCTGAGCGCCCATATTCTCTATTGGATCCTCTAGTTCTATCTCTTTTGCTACTGTCACACCATCTTTTGTTATAGCGGGTGCTCCGAAGCTCTTTTGTATAATTACATTCCTACCCTTCGGTCCCAAAGTCACTTTTACTGCATTTGCAAGGGCATCAATGCCTGACTTTAGTTTTAGCCGAGCATCAGAATCAAATGTTATTTCTTTAGCCATTTCTTGTGCTTAGTTAATTTTTGAATAATGAAAAATAAAATAGATTAAAGAACGACAAGGATGTCATCTTCTCTCATGATCAGATAATCTTCTCCCTTGTAATGCAATTCTTGGCCGGCATACTTGCCGTAGAGGACTTTATCTCCTTTCTTTACAGTCATCTTAAGTCCATCCTTTCCTGGACCAACAGCGGCAACAACACCTTTTTGTGGTTTCTCTTTTGCCGTATCTGGAATGATTATACCTCCAGCAGTTTTTTCCTCTGCTTTCCCTGGTTTTACGACAACTCTATCATTGATAGGCTTCATAGTAATAGTTAATGTTTTTGAATTGGAAAAATATAATATTCAAGTACCCCTTATCAGGAAATATGCCATTTGAATTAATATGACATATTTTCAGTATTTAACGAAGCACTGCTTTGTCCTCGTGAAAGTTTGTCAGGCATTGACATAATGTCTTGACCAGACAACTCATAATATGTAGGTAGGAAATTATCCTTGAGACTGAAGTGGAATTACACCTCCTCCTGCACCAGCAGAGTTATTTACTATAATAGCAGTAATTATTGCAAGAACGAAAAGAGCAATAGCAAGACCCCAAGTCAGCTTTTCTACAAAGTCCGTAGATCGAGCAGCTCCGAAAACTTGATTAGCTCCTGTTCCGCCAAATGTAGAGTCTACACCACCTCCTTTAGGATTTTGAATGAGAACAACACCCATGAGTAAGAAACTTACCAGAGCTATCAAAATTGTCATTACGTTAATCATTTCTGCTTCTTTTTTATGTCTTTAATTTGCGCCGCAAAGAAACTACTTTTTTTAGGATATTTCAAACTAAGTTTCTTATAGGCTTTTTTTGCTTTCTTATAATATCCTTGCTCCATATATAGCTTAGCTAAGGTTTCAGTGACTATTTCATCTGAAGCGCTTATGCTTTGAGCGATTTTTGTTTTCAACTCATCCTCAATCTTTGACTTTTTCTTGCGATTACCTTTTTTCTTCTTGTTTTTACTCATTGGGCTGGGTTCTATAGGTATGGATGAGTGAGGACTTTTCGCGCTTAGCCATTGTGTAAATGCGGAGGGGTTAAAATCAGTCTGTATGGTAGAGTATTCTACTTTCTTTGATATAGTAGAGGGTTTTGCTTTTTTAGGCTTGGCTGCAGGTTTATCCTTTGAGACTTTTTTAGTCTTGGAATCCTTAGCATGAGTAGTGGATTTATTTTCTTCAAAGTCAAAAGAACTGACTACATGGCTTTTGTCATTTGTATCATCAGTCCCCTTCAAATCAATATTTTCTCTGCGGTACCAGCTGTATCTTAATAAATCGAAATTACTAGTTAGGCCTGCAGACTGAGCTAATTTCTGGACTGGCTGTGAGAATCTAGCAGACTTCTTCTCCTTCTTTGATATCTTGGGACTAGCGCCCTTAGAATGCTGGATGAGCGCTTTTGTCAATGATGTTTTTTTCTTCTTACTCACTTGTTTTATAAAAAGTTACCAGTTTGTAAATGCGTCATTGAAAACTCTTTCCATGATGTCATCTATAATCGCATCATTTAAGTCATCTTCTAGCGAGACAAAATCGGCATTGCTGTCAAAATCTTGAAATGCTGAAAAACTCTTCACCCAGTTGTCTTCTTCATTGAGATAATTTACATACTCAATTTTTATCCCCATTTCCAGTCGATTAAGATTTGTCGTGTTGCCTTCCCTAGGGGCAACCGGAATGATTCTATAAGCCGTTATGGTACCAAGGAAAACTATGTCAGGCTCATTTTCATCCAATTTCAACCTGGACTGCTCTCTCACTTTTCGTCTAAGTGATTCTCCAAACAGGATATGAATATCTACTGGAAGGTCTGGGACACCTCTCACTATATCATCTACAAAGTAAGTAGAGACGTCATTGGGTATAGATATGCCTTTAAGACCATAGACACCGCATGAGGCAATGGATACGGACAGCACGAGTAACAATAATCTAAATCGCAATATCATATTCTTTCATTTTGCGGTATAGTGTCCGCTCTGATATCCCTAATTCTTCAGCAGCATGCTTACGTTTCCCGCTATGTTTCTTCAGCGCTTTCATTATGAGTTCTTTAGTTTTTTGATCCAGAGATAGGGTTTCTTCTACTTCCTCTGCATCGATATAATATTGCTTATTAACAAAATCGG
>CAZIMH010000119.1:3927-8561 GCA_964540155.1 uncultured Saprospiraceae bacterium | reverse complement strand
TATATACTCCGAATGTTTAGATTTATATACTATTTTACCTGCCATAGCTGATTTCTCTGTGTATTCAATGGCTTTACTGTAATCACCAGAATAGTAATAATAGTATCCGAGATACTCTGTAGACAAACAATATAGCTCACTTTCTGTTCCTAATTTTTCTTTACTTTTCTTATAGGCCTTTTCTAGGTATTCTAAGCTAGAGTCACGTTCGCTATTTTTTAATAGGGCTTTCCCCAACTTAAATGTTAGATCTATTTCTAAAGTGTCGTTGTCAATGTTATAGAGTAATGCCTTTGATTTATTGAGAAATATTTTGGCTTCTTCATGTGATTGATTATCTAACAACACCTGAGCACTATCAAGCGCTTGTGTCAGCAGTTCTTCTGTTGTTAGTGATTTTTCAGCAGTGTCATTTTGTTCAGATTGCGACATCAAAATGACTGGCATATAATACATGAATAGTATTATCAAAAGAGAATGTCTCATTTGTTTAATTTGGGGTTAAAAACAGACTTAGTAGTATGATGAACTTCCTAGAAGGGCTATATAGGTACTAGAGGCACGTGTTGTTTTTCTGGGGATGGTGACAAAATAGTTCTACAGATAAAACTAAGAAATTCTATGCTTCTAAAAAACATCTCCATCAAAATCAGATTATAATCACTAGACACAGCCGATGATAAAAAATAGATGTGTTTAAGTGTAACTGATTAGTAGACAATACTAACTAGGCATTTCCTACAACCGAGACTCAAACGAAATGCAGAATCTAAATAATTAAACCTGCGCTTTCCCATTTAAAAGTTTTGCTCTCCAAAACAATCTATTTCTGGACGCTTAATAGAAAATATGAGCTATTGGTTTGAAAGTAGTTAGCAATTATAAGAACCTATGAAAGTGCTGCACTACAAAAGATTAACTTCATTCTTATTTCTACAATATGCCTTCTTAACCCCAAGGATGAATAGACAAGCCTACAATGGGATTGTATATTCTAATTAACAATGAAAACAATATGCTACGACTTAATTTTTCTGTCATCACTTTCCTATTCTTTCTATTCTTATCCTTCAATCTACAATCTCAATCTGTAGATTTTGAAAAGGTCAAAAAAATCTGTGAAAACGTAGACCGATCAGAACGAGTAAGAGTCTCTGTTATACGGTTTAGATCTCGAATGCGGACTAATGATCACAATCAAATAGGAGAGGAATTAGCTGCCATGCTAGAAAATGCGCTATTTAAAGTCAATTGTTTCAATGTGCTCGCTAGTGCAAGTAACAAAGGAGATTTTGATGCGGAATATAGTTGGTCTGATCAGGGGTATACAAATAATACTGGAGCACAAAAGGGAAATTTATTAGGAGCTCAAGCCATTATAACAGGTGAGATTACAGAATATGCTGAAGGCAGGAAATCGGCTGGAGCATTGGGCATTAATATAGGTAAGAGTAAGGCTCATGTAGGATTCGTACTACAAGTAATGGATCCTTTTTCTAGAGAAGTTTTGTTTAGCGAATCTGTAGAGATGGAAGGGAAATCTAAAGGTCTGAATGGTGCTTCTTTATTCGGCGTAAAGTTAGCTGGCAGTAGTGATAGAAGTGTGGCACTTAACGATGCAGTAGAAAAGGCAATAATCAAAGCTACAGAAGTACTTGCAGACTCAAAAGATCAGTGGGGAATTGCAAACGACACAAACACAGCTGGCTCATCGAGAGTCAACTTAAGCTTGTCAGGTGCTGATTTTAGTTCATTACTTGAAGCAACAAATAAGATTAAATCCATCTCTGGGGTCGAATCAGCAAACATGAATATGAATGATGGTGTAGGATTTATTGCTGTCATCACACAGCTCAGCAACCAAGAGCTAGCTATCAAGATTAATAGTGTAATCAATCGTTTTGAAATTGTAGGGATTGACAATGGAGGCATTCAAATGACAAAGAAATAATTGAATCTATATGGATAATACTATAACAAAATATTGGCCTCTTTCCACTCTTTTCATTCTTGTCATTTCTTTGTCGATATATTCCTGTGGAGAATCTCTTAGTTCAAAAAAAGAGAAGTTTGAAAAACTAGAACTTGAAGCCTTTGAAATGATCGTATTAATGGATACTATCAAAGTAAAAATGAAACGGTATGAGGATAATGTTATTGCCCAGTTAGATCCTTCAATACAAGTAGATGCCAAAATGCTACTCATGAAAAAAAAGAGAGATTTAAAGCTCCATGAGGTAGGAAGTATGAAAAAGAAAGAGGCTCGTCATTCTAAAATAGAAGACTTCAAGTCTATTGGCGCCTCAGTTTATAGCTTTCTTCAAAATCCACATATCAAGAAAAAAGCTGAAGAAGCATTAGCACCTCACTTTGAGGTATTAACAAACTACAAGGAAGAGTATGACCTATTAAGAGAAGCCTATATGGTTAATCAAATTACTTGCTATAATCTGCTAGAGAAAAATCCCAGAATTTTAGATGACGAAAGCAGGGAAGCCTTTATGATATCTACCGAATATGTTTTTGGCTTTGGTAAAGGTGGGGAAATGGTAGAAAAATATTCTAAAACAAGTGCTGAAGAGGACTTGTTTAATTTTGCCTCATCTGTCTTATCAAATTCTATAAACAGTGGTGTTACCTGCCCTTCTTGTAGTGGAGCAGCTAGTACTTGTGGTTTATGTGGCGGAGACGGAAAGGTTTCTAGATCAGTTAAAAGTAGATGGATAAGAGGATATTAAAATAAATCAGGCTTACTGATGCCTGCAATCTACATAGTTACCTAAACATATTGAACGCATTTTTGATTATCCTTTAGTTTTCAATCTTTTTACACTTCTAATTAATCTTTCATAGCCAGAATTACTGAGCGGCAATCTATTATTCTTCTCAATTATGACATGTTCCTTACTGAACGAACTCATGTGGCAAATGTTGATATAAAACGATCGATGAATTAGTATGAATAAAGGACTATTTAATTGTTGTGCAAAACTCTTGATCGTGGAACTGATTGTAAATGTCTCTCTTAGGGTTTTTATAGTTATGCAGCCTTTATCTGCTTTAACAAATAATATTTCAGAAATACTAACTTTATAATAGCTGCCTTTCTTTAGAATGTAAATATGATCATCAATAAGAGATGTCGCTTGCTCTTCACCAGCGAAGTAAATCTTTCTATTTGCTAGATTAACTATTTGTGATCCAACTTCTGAAAAATTAGGATTTCCTATATCTAAGATTACAATATTAGAAATTGATTCTGTTAAGGCTCTGAAGGCTTGCTTTTTTGACGTAGCTGTAACTATGTTATTGCATCCTAAGTCTTTTAATTGAGCTACAATTTTATCTAGGACACCAATATCATCCTCAAAGATGAAAATATTGTTCTGCATAAGACTTAATATTATTTATAGCATGCATAGCAAAGATGGACATGAGAGATCTGCTAGAAACATCTTGCATCCACCCAAATCGTTACAATTTTTAATTACCATTCTGGATTAATTTGATTTCTGAATCGGACTTAAAACCTAATAAATTACTTGCTATGTGTCTAAGCTTAGCTAACTTCCTTCTAATCCATGGTAAGGGAAACGACCCCAAGAGCAAAGGGCCTTTAGAAATCATTAGAATTAATTTGTCATGAGTTTTTCAAAGGATTTTCTAATTAGCGCTTAACAAGCTCCAAGGAGGCCAATGCCAAGTATAAGTAATAAAATAATCATGCAACCACTACTGCCGCCACCGCTGCCGCCTCCGCCGCCTCGATTTCCACTACCTCTATTATTGTTATAAAATTCTCCGGTTCTCTCCCAACTCTTTACTGTCCCAAGGGCAAAATTTCCTTGTTCATCTCTAGGCTCGTCATACAAAAAGATAGAAGGCTTAGTATTGAAGAAATTTAAATTAGTCACAATTGATAAAATCATAATTAGTCTTTTATTAGGGTTTTGTAGTCAGTAGAAGATATGTGTTTACATCTTGATTATCTTTTTTGTGATTAGTTTATCGTCTACAGGAATAGAAATAAAATAGATGCCTGATGACAGATGTGATAAATCTAATGCATAACTAGTAAATGTAGATTGCACTTTAATATTTCCAAAGGAATCAGTAATAACATATTCGGAATACAATTCTATATCGTATATATTGACCTTTTCATAAAAGGGATTGGGTGATAACAAAACCTTGGCTGCTTCTACATCATCGGTCGCTACAGTAGAATTGCAATCAATACATAAGCTATATAATTCTTGACTTGTATTATTATTACCCTCGTCTTCTACTTGGATATAATAAATTCCCTGAGGCACATCCAGATCTATAAATAATTCTTGTCCTGCAGTCGAATTTGTATCACCATCATCAGCGACTAACACTACTTCTCCGTTATCGATTCTATACAACTCCATGTTCAGGTCGAGAGCAGAAGGTGAGTCCGTAAGTGCTATGGAAAGCTGGCAATTAGAACCAATTTCAACCCTATACCAATCTTGGTCATTATCCCCATCGTCAGTGGTCAAAAAGCATTCGTTCTCTCCCCATATTCTTTCCATTATACATGTGTCTAGAGGAATAAGAGCAGAAAGCTCTAAGGTCTGATTAACCTCAAATGGATTAGGCGTAAAACT
>CAZIMH010000119.1:0-3827 GCA_964540155.1 uncultured Saprospiraceae bacterium | reverse complement strand
CATCAGTAGTCAAAAAGCATTCGTTTTCTCCCCATATATTATCTGTCATGCACGTGTCGGCTGGAATCGCTGATGCCAATTCTATAGTCTGATTTATCTCAAGTGGATTAGGCGTAAAACTTACACAAAACGAATAAGGTTCTTCATTGGTATTATTATGACCATCATCTTCTATATGAATGTAGTAGGTTCCAGGATTTACAAATGCTGTTGCATTAAGACTCTGACCGCCAGCTGCAAAATTGTCATCATCATCAGCAATTAGTTTGGCTTGATTATTCTCTATTACAAGTATCTCAAGATTCAGATTCAAATTGTTGGGCACCGCAGTAACTGTTGTATTTAATGTGCCTGACTCTGCAACTTGGACAACAAACCAATCCTGGTCGTCATCACCATCATCAGTAGTCAAAAAGCATTCGTTTTCTCCCCATATATTATCTGTCATGCACGTGTCGGCTGGAATCGCTGATGCCAATTCTATAGTCTGATTTATCTCAAATGGATTTGTCATACAATCCACTCCTAACAAATAAGAATTGCTAGAGTCAAAATTATTATCACCATCATCTTCTACCAAAATCCAATAGCGACCAGGATCGACATAGGCGGTAGCAACTAAAGCTTGACCAGCACTAGAGAAATTGTCATCATCGTCAGCTATTAGCTTTGGGATATTGTTCTCAATAGAATATATTTCCAAGTTTAGATTGAGACTAGATGGTACATTTAATGATAATACCAGCGCAAACCAGCTATTTCTTCTTCTAATAAGGGCTTGTGTAATTGGTATCCACCACTAATAATAAACCAGTTAACAAATGGTTGGAATCTACCACCAGCGTAGACTTCAATAGCGTTATTCTCTGAGACAAAGCGCTTATAAGATACCGACAAAGGCGAACCTAATCGGGCTCCTACGGCTGAATCATAAGATTGAGCATCTGCATTAAACAATGCAAACAGCAATGCCAATAAGAGTATTAATCTATTCATGTTTTCAATTATTTGGTTTTAATTTAATTTGGCGTTATGCTATAAAGCATATTCAAAATAGAATATGCTTTCGGGCTAGATGATAGTGCTATTAAATAGGCCATTCTCTACACTAATAAGTTCATCTGTTTCGTCATCAATGAGGGTTCCTGAAAATGTTCCTTCAATATGACCACCAGATCTTAAGTCTAGAGATTCTATGTTCAACTCCAGACGTCCTTCTCCTATAGGTGCTGAAAAAAGAGAAACACCTGTATTGTAAAACAAAGCAGCAAATACCCCCTCTAGTTGGGCTAAACTATCAAAGTCATCGAATATATATTGACCCTCTTCTAATGGTTCTCCATTTGGGTAGCTAATGGATATAGATAAGGTTGGAGATCCAGGACTTATCTCAGTTTCGAGCCCGACTACAAAAAGTGCAGAACGTGTAGAATCTATATCAATTGAAGCTGGAGTTGTTGAGTTTGTGATTAAGTTACCATCAATGAGGGCTTCAATGATTCCCAGACTGTTATTAGTTCCAGTCGTAGTTTCATCTGTGCAACTTAAAAATAAGAGGGTAAAGAGTAAGGCGATTAAGGTTGGTGTTTTCATTGTTTTGTGGTTTAGATCAATCATATCTAGCCTCCTAGAATATGAAAGAAGTAGTGATATTCATTATAAATTTTATTGAGGCAGTATTACTTTCCAAGATGTAATTCTATACATGTAAGATCTCAATTTTAGAGTCTTATTAGTGCTCAGTTAATTGTGGATTTCAAACTGGCTACTAAATAGAGATATACGTCGTTAGAATCAATATTCTATTTCTCCAATTTTTCTTACTTTCATCATCTCCACAACTATTTGGAACAGCTCTCTTGTTGCATTTACACTTAAGAGATTTTTACTCTATTCCATGTGAAGATTGACGTATATTATATTAGAATATTGACACAATAACACTAAACTGAAACTTATGTAGGATATACTAGCAGATCATTGTTTTCATGACAATTTTTAGGTTTTTTTTAAAAAGCAAACAAACATTTGTCATAAATAAAGAAGATAAGTACCCATAAAAAATGGAAAAAAATTAATTATTTTTCGAGCACCAATTGCAAACACAAATGAGCTGCTATTCAGTTCTTCCTTCCTAGGTTTTTTTAATAATTTTTGACAAGCATGATCCCAGGTTATTCAGACGAAAAGGTGATTAAAATGATAAGAGGAGGGCTAAAGTCTAAAAAAAAGATTTTTGGTTTATTGTTCCTAGAATCCTCATTAAGATCTGAAACATTTTTTATCATTCAGAAATTGCTGTCAGATAAAGAGGAACAGGAAAAAATATATTTGGATGGCCTAATAGAATTCATCCAGTCAGTCCAAAAAAACAAATTCAATCGTAAAAGCTCATTGAAAACTTTCTTTATAGGTATCTGTCGTATTTTATGTTTGCGATTTCTTTCTGACAACAAAAAAGTTCACTTTAATCAACGGGAATACTTCGATGAACTAGATAAAAGTAAGGGTGATACGGAATCTGTAGAGTATGACTATATTGAATTAGAGGAAAGCCGATATGAAGCTAAACTCAAGAGAAGAATATATAAACAGTTGTCAAACAAGTGTCGAACATATGTCAGACAGAAATATGGAAACTTCATGACGATTAAAGAAATGTCGGAAGCTAATAAAATAAAAATTCAGAGTATAAAAAATTTAGGGGCAAGGTGTGAAGGCAGAATTAAAAATTTGGTAAATAATGATCCAGAAATTATGGAACATATAAAATCAAACAATGGAAGGCTTTAATAGAATTCAAAAATACTTATACAACCTAATGTCTGAAGATGAAAAACAGTTGTTTGAGGATGAAGTAAGAAATAACAAAGTTCTATCAATTGAGTTAGAAACTGCAAGATTCGAAATGGAGATGATTGATCAATTAGAAGAAGATTCTCTAAGGGCTGAAGCTAAGGAGCTTTCTCTAAGGCGCCCTAATTCAAATATTAAAAATAAACGAAGTAGTGAATTTAAACTTACAAAAGCTTTCTTAATTGCTTTGGTAGCTTTAGTTCTTTGTTCCATAATTTACTATTCGTGGAGAGCGCAGACGGAGGAGACAACCACAAAAGTCATAGCTATGGCCTATAATAATTCTAGATTGAATTTTGGTAATCAAGTGACGAAAGGAGATCACTCTAATAATTATAATTTTTCTCAGGATTATATTTTCTTATTGAAGAATAGGGATGTATCGCAGATGCCAAAAGTAATAGAATATTTCAAATCGCACACATCCAATGATTCTCATACTCACATTCAGGCAAGACTCAATATGGCTCATGCACATCTAATAATGAAGAGCAATACTGAGGCGCATCAAATCTTTTATGAAATAATACAGTCTGAATCAGCCAGTGCAAAACAAAAAGAAGAAGCCGAATTGTTTATTGCATTATCGACTCTTGGTAATCAGAAGGAAACATCATTAAGAAGATTACAAAAATTATCGAATGAGGGTGAGTATTATGATGCAATAGCTAGAAGCATAGTAAACGAGTATGATATGTAATGCATCTCAAAATCCTAAAATAACCTACTTACATTCATTCTCAATCGGATAAGCAGATAAGCCATGTAATGTGTAACGTATCTACAATTCAAAGAAGCCAGGACAAAGAGTATAGCGAAATTTCATCATGCAGCTCATTCTTACCGAGGCACTTGTGAAAAGCGCCCACGAGGCTACAGATCGAATAGCAAAATCTATGTGGACCATCTCTTCCAATCTGAATTTCTATTCAAACAAACCAAATCCTGCTGCTGATATAGAATCTATGACT
>CAZIMH010000118.1:1115-8584 GCA_964540155.1 uncultured Saprospiraceae bacterium | reverse complement strand
GATGTGTTCTGATACCGGCATATCCTATGAGAAGCCTTCCCCCAATACCTTTTCTTTTAATTCACCTTATGGCACTTGCCCCAAGTGCCGAGGTTTGGGAGAGTGCCATGATGTAGATATGGCCAAAGTCATCCCAGATGATTCTAAGAGTATCAATGATGCTGGCATTGTTCCATTTGGAGAAGTCAGGGACAATTACACTTTTAAGCAACTAAGGGCTATCGCCAAAAAATATAAATTCTCCTTTTCTACGCCTATTAAAAAAATTCCAAAAAAAGCACTTGAACTCATTCTCAATGGTGGAGAAGCTGTGGATGTAGAGATGAGTTATTCTAAGCATGACTTTGTGTACAACCTGGCCACAGAAGGACTGCTAAATATGATACACCGATGGCAATCAACCTCCACCTCAGAAAAAATTCGTCGATGGGCTGAAGACTTTATGACGATTATTTTATGTCCTGATTGTGAGGGCTACCGCCTCAAAAATGAATCGCTCCATTTCAAGCTTGGCGAAAAGCACATCGGTGAATTGGCCACCATGGATTTGAATATACTGCATGACTGGATGTCATCGCTGCATAAGCATCTAAATAAAAAGCAAAATATCATTGCTAAAGATATCTTGAAGGAAATTAAGATGCGATTAGAGTTTTTGTTAGATGTCGGGTTAGACTACCTGTCACTGAATAGACCTACACGAACGCTATCAGGTGGTGAATCGCAGCGAACAAGATTGGCTACACAAATAGGCTCACAATTATCTGGCATTACCTACATTATGGATGAGCCTAGCATCGGCCTGCACCAGAGAGATAATCAGCGCCTCATCTCTGCCCTCAAAGACTTAACCACTATCGGCAATACTGTCGTCGTTGTAGAGCACGATAAAGATATCATGTTGGCCTCCGATTACCTCATAGATTTGGGGCCTGGGGCTGGCAAACTTGGCGGAGAAATAGTAGATGAGGGGGATCCAAAGGTTTTTAAAAAAGCAAAAGGAATTACTGCAGCCTATCTCAATGAAAAAAGAGTAATAGAGGTACCAAAGGAACGACGCAAGGGTAATGGCAAGAAGCTAACACTGAAAGGTGCAGAAGGTAATAACCTACAGAAAGTAGATATCGACATTCCGCTCGGTACGTTTACTTGTGTTACAGGTGTATCTGGAAGTGGCAAGTCTACGCTGATTAATGAGACTTTATATCACATACTGAGACAACATTTTTATAAGAGTATTAAAAGACCCCTGCCTTATAAAAGTCTCAAGGGTCTAGAGCATATAGATAAAGTCATAGAAATAGACCAATCCCCTATCGGCCGTACGCCACGATCTAATCCAGTGACGTACATCGGTGTATTTACAGATATCAGGAATATTTTCGCTAGCCTCCCAGAATCCAAGATAAGAGGGTATAGGCCAGGAAGATTTTCATTTAATGTCAAAGATGGGCGCTGTGACACCTGTGAAGGGGGCGGGATGAAACTCATAGAAATGAATTTCTTACCCGATGTATATGTGGAGTGTGAAGAATGTCTAGGTAAAAGATATAAAAGGGAAACGCTGGAAATAATGTACAAAGGTAAAACCATCGCCGACGTACTGGATATGAATGTAGATGAGGCCGTAGAATTCTTCAAACCGATTCCTAAAATCTATCGCAAACTAAAAACCCTTCAAGATGTCGGTTTAGGTTACATTACGCTGGGCCAGCAAGCCACCAGTCTATCTGGCGGAGAAGCCCAACGGGTAAAACTATCTGAAGAGCTATCCAAAAGAGACACTGGTAATACATTCTATATTTTAGATGAGCCGACAACTGGCCTACACTTCGAAGATATAAAGCAACTACTCACAGTCTTACAAAAGCTGGTGGACAAAGGCAATACAGTCGTCGTTATAGAACACAACATGGACGTCATAAAAGTTGCAGACTACGTCATCGATGTAGGTCCTGAGGGTGGCCGTGGCGGCGGTACCATTGTAGGTGCCGGCACACCAGAAGCAATTGCAAAAATTAAAAAGAGTTATACAGGGAAATTTTTGAAAATGGAGTTAAAGTAATTTTTGCATGAATATTTGAGTTAGATAATTACGTTTAATCTTTACTGCACTATCAACTTTTGTATAGACTTCATCTCACCCATTGTCATCTGAATAAAATACATGCCTCTACCGAAGTCCTGCTTGTTCAATATATATTCTCCTCCAGAAAAAATTTCTTGTTTAATTAACTGACCACTGGCTGATAAGATATTAACCTGCACTGACCTGTTGCCTGGATTATCAAATGAAACCACTGCAGTACTTTGCATAGGGTTAGGACTTAGTTTCACATTTTCAAAAGTAATGTCCTGAGTAGAAGTGCCTTTCTGGAATGGATCAGACCACTTTTCTTCTGTAAGAAATGATTCGTCCGTAAATGTTTTGAGAAAAGCAACAAGAGATGCTTTTTCATCATCATTAAATTTAAATCCTCCATCTGGGATAATAAATGACCAGCTATTAGCCTCTACTTCTTCAGAATAAAACTCTACGACTTCCTCGAGACTAGAGAAACGACCATCATGCATATATGGTGCAGTCATTTCTATATTTCTTAGGGTAGGCAATTTAAATAAGTCATCAATGTTTGTCCACTCCCCTGTACCAGCATCATCTTCATCTAAAGGCAGGCCATTATTAAATATGAATGGAAAAAACTCAAATATTGGTTCTTCTATTTCTATTGGAATTCCCCCAAGTAGTGCATCCAACTCATTCCCCTGAACATGGCACGAAGAACAATTAGAAGCAAAGAGTTCTAGACCTTCCATTTCAGCTTTTGTGAAGCCAGCAAAGTCTCTTGCAGCTTCCTGATCAAATCTTGAATTAAATGTAACCATAGACTCAATAAATTGGACTAAGGCATCCACTACTTTATCTTCATTGATTTCATCAGAACCATAAGCTTGCTCAAAAAGTGCTGGGTAATAATCTATAGAAGATAGTTTGCCTACTATCTCAACCATATTTGCCCCAATCTCATTCTCATCAGTTAGTGGCAGGACAATCATCTCATGTAAATCTTGCCTACGCATATCCCAGGCAAATGAGTGATTATTAGACCACCCTAAATCATTAAGATGCATGGAATTCCGCTTTGTCAATGCGTTAATGCCTTCGCTAAAATCTTTGTTTTCTGTAAATGATAATGATTGATCATGGCAAGTACCACATGAGATATTCTCGAGTGCTGAAAGTCGTGCATCATAGAATAGCACTCTACCCAAAGTTGCTTTATCATCTGTGATTGCATCAAAAGTAGATACATCTATTCCCCCTGACTCATAACCTAATTGCCCGTCATTACTAAAATCTGATTTCGTGAGATGTTCTGGAATATCGATGCCAGAATAATTGAATGGAATAGAAGGCAAATCTGGAGATTCGTTAACCATCGTCATCACAAACAAAGATGTCCTGTCTGCTGTAAAATTTGATAACGATACGATGATAGTACCTAGAACTGAGAAGAGGATAATTTTGGATTTCATAATGATGATAATTGTTTGCTATAAATGATGATACCATTAAGATAAGCCATCGAATTTAAAATGTCGTATAATTGACAAATTATTTCACGCATCAATAAGATGCTTATCTCCTGGAATCAACCATCCACAATTAAAATTTGATATCCCTCAATATCCTATCAGCCAACACCTTTGCAGCTTCTGCTGCCAAAGTAGTTTATTAGCCACTCATCAAAGAATGAAAGAGAAATGACCTAGAGTTTTGGAAAAGACTTGACAATATTTTCGCCTACCTTTGCCTACTTTTTAAGAAAACTACAAAGGTTTAGAGATGAAAATTCTTATCGTAGGAGGCGGAAATATGGGTCTCACTTATGCTAAAAGCTTACTTAATGCCCACATCGTCACAGAGGATTGCCTCATGGTATTGGAGAAATCTGAAGAAAAAGCTGCCAAAATTGAATCGCTTAATGTAGGCACCGTTTTCGGTGAACCTGGTAATTATATCAAGGAAGCTGACTTAATCATACTCGCTGTAAAGCCTCAAGATTCAAGTGTGCTATTCGAAAAGATCAAAGACTATATAGATCACCAGCAAGTTGTCTTGTCCATTATGGCAGGTATTCCAATAGCCAAAATCTCTCACGCTGTCGGATCCAAGAAAATTATTAGAGCCATGCCTAATCTCCCAGCTCAAGTTGGATCAGGAATGACCGTGTACACCTCATCTGAAGATGTGACCAGAATAGAGCTCGTCATGGTTCAGAATATCCTTAATTCTACTGGTAAGACCATCTATGTAGATGAGGAAAAGCTCATAGATGCCTCTACTGCTATATCTGGGTCAGGACCCGCTTATGTCTTTTTCTATATCCAATCTCTGATAGATACAGCTCAGAATCTAGGCTTTAACAAATCTGAATCCGAGCTACTGGCCTATACCACCTTCAAAGGAGCTATCGATCTTTTCAATAAAAATAACTTCAGCTGCGAAGAGTGGATATCTAAAGTGGCTTCCAGGGGCGGCACCACTGAAGCTGCGCTTAATTCTTTTAAATCAAACAACGTAGCTCAACAACTAGATCAGGCTTATGAATCTGCATTCAATAGAGCCAGAGAACTAAGCAACTAAGAATAAGTAACTCGAAAGAAATCTAAGTAATAGACCAGCATTAGCCAGTTCTAACTGTTATCATTCTAATGAACTGACTTGGCTTTTTGTACTTTTGCACCTCATTTTTAATGAATAATATCATGGACTTTAAGAATCTCATTTCGCACTGCAAAGAATATGGTTTCGTCTTCCCTTCTAGTGAAATCTATGACGGGTTATCGGCAACCTACGATTATGGCCCCTTAGGTGTAGAACTAAAAAACAACATCAAACAATACTGGTGGAAGAGTATGGTGCAGATGCATCAGAATATAGTTGGATTGGATGCTGCAATATTTATGCATCCTAAAACTTGGAAGGCTTCTGGGCACGTAGATGCCTTTAATGACCCAATGGTAGATAACAAGGATTCTAAAAAACGATACAGAGCAGACCAGCTCATAGAAGGATATGCAGAGAAAATAGAAGCTAAAATTCAAAAGGATGTCACTAAAGCAGCCAAGAAATTTGGTGAGGCTTTTGATGAAAAGCAGTTTAGAGAAACCAATGGTCGGATCATAGATCGTCAGAAAAAAATAGACCATGCCATCAACACGATGAACCAGCATCTGAAAGATGAGAACATGGAAGGGCTGGGCGAACTCATCAATGAACTAGAGATTGCGTGCCCAGAAAGTGGCTCACGTAGTTGGACAGAGGTCAGGCAATTTAACCTGATGTTCTCTACGCAGTTAGGCGCAGTTGCAGGCGATGATGGAAAGATATATCTGAGACCAGAGACGGCACAAGGAATCTTTGTCAACTTTCTAAACGTCCAGAAATCCACGAGACAGAAATTGCCTTTCGGAATTGCTCAGATAGGTAAGGCATTTAGAAATGAGATTGTTGCCAGACAATTCATATTTAGAATGAGAGAATTCGAACAGATGGAGATGCAATTTTTCGTCAAGCCTGGCGAAGAGATGAAGTGGTATGATTACTGGAAGCAGACAAGACTAGAGTGGCATAAAGCGCTCGGCACACCTGCAGAAAATTTAAGATACCATGACCATGATAATCTAGCACATTATGCCAATGCGGCGGTTGACATTGAGTTCAAGTTTCCTTTTGGTTTCAGAGAACTGGAAGGCATCCACTCCAGAACAGATTTTGACCTAAAGAGTCACATGGAATTATCTGGTAAGAAGTTACAGTACTTTGACCCACAAGATAACAACAGTTATGTCCCCTATGTCGTAGAGACCTCTGTCGGATGTGACAGAATGTTCTTATCACAAGTAGCTGGGGCACTACGAGAAGAGACAGTTCCTGATGCAGATGGAAAAGACTCTACGCGTACAGTTATGAAACTGCATCCTTCGATAGCACCGGTAAAAGCAGCTGTTCTTCCACTTCTCAAGAATAAGGAAGAATTAGTGAAGGCCTCAAAGGATGTATTCAAAAAACTCAGTGGCTATGTGAACTGTCAATATGATGAGAAGGATGCGATAGGTAGACGTTATAGAAGACAAGATGCCATAGGTACCCCCTATTCTATAACTATCGACTTTGACACCTTAGAAGACAACACCGTGACCATCAGAGATAGAGATACTCTAGAACAGAAGAGAGTCAAGATAGATGAGGTAGGCCCTATCGTTTCTGAGAAATGTAACGTTCACAACATCCTCTAATTAGAGCCATTGGAATGAGTATAATAGATCCCAAGAAGAAAACCCTCATTTTTGATTTTGGTAATATTCTGCTCGAACTAGACTATAAAGTTTGTTTCAAAGCTTTCTATGACGTTTTAGGAATAGACTTTTCTAAAGGATTACCCGAGAAAACTAAGCAACATCTCTTTCGCTATGAAAAAGGAGAAATCAATACTGAAAGCTTTTTATGGCACCTTCAGCAATACAAACCAGATGCTGAAATCAGAGATATTATAGCCGCATGGAACAGCCTTCTTGTTCCTGTCCCACAATATCGGTTTGATATGATAGCAGGGCTGAGAGACAAATACAATGTGGCTATGCTCAGTAACATCAATGACATGCATATGAACTGGATTCATCGAGACCTTAAGCAGCGACTTAAGATTGAAGATTTCAGAACCCAATATTTTGACATAGTATTTTATTCTCATCTAATAGGCTATAGAAAGCCTGACACAATCTGCTATGACTATGTGCAGAAGGAATTAGGGATAGCAGATGGTCAAGACATTTTGTTTATAGATGACATGCAAGAGAACATTGATGCTGCTATAGCTTTTGGGTGGCGAGGTGTGGTGCATGATCCTAGGGATGAGATCGTGGAGAAAGTGGAGGGTTATGTGAAGAGTATCTTTCATTGAACTCTAGTAAACAAAAAGCCACTTTTTAAGTGGCTTTCATTTTCAATTGATATAGTGTTGTGTTATTCAATGATTTAGAAGAAAGCATTGACTTACTTTCTACTTAGAAAGAGGTTAATGGCTTCTGTCTTATTACTTACCTGTAGCTTGTTATATATCTTATGAATATGTTGCTTTACAGTTCCTGTTGTTATCTGCAATAGGGAAGAGATTTCCTTATACTGCAAGCCTTTAGATAGCTGACCCATAATTTCTTTTTCACGTGGCGACAAGGGAAGATCTATATGATCACCGATTACATTCTGGGGTGTAGTTTTAGAGTAGGAGTCTATAACTTTTCGTGCTATGGTAGGGCTCATCGGTGACCCACCTTCCCTGAGTAGTCGGATTGAGGAGATAATCATCGTTGAATTTTCTTCCTTTAGCAAGTAACCCTTTGCACCTCTTTTAAAGCTACCAAGCACCTTAGAATCTTCAGAAATCTCAGTAAGTATACAGAAC
>CAZIMH010000118.1:0-1105 GCA_964540155.1 uncultured Saprospiraceae bacterium | reverse complement strand
AAGACATGTTCATCCAGATATGGTAGATTAATATTTAGCAATACAATATCTACAGGATAATTCTGTAGAAAAGTAGTAGCCTCTTCGGCATTAATATAAATCTGAGTACAATTAAGATCCGATTCAGCATTGATAACTTTAGATAATTCAATAGCAAAAGACTTATGCGAATCGATAATTGCAACTGAAATTTTTTTCTGGTTCTTCATTTTAATGGGTACTATCTAAGTGAAAAAGCACAATACACATCAGAAGAATTAAGTTTCTGCTTTCAAATAATGTGTGATTATACTAACTGATTATAGGTCAGTCACTCTTCTATGCACCAACAGTCTTTAAGTAACCCTTTGCTAAAAAATAATTTTAACTTAGATATTCTATGAAGCTGATTGGAGTTTGCCTTATAATAGTTGCGTTATGCTGTTCTTGTCAGGAAGACACTGTCTCCAAACCTGATTTATCGTCTTTCTATCTGAATGATACCAATCTGCATCATCCCAAATTAAGGGCAGCTGACTCCCTAGTTTTTTACTTAAGATTTGAAGCAGGAATCCAAAAATATTTTCAGATAATAGAAAATGAGCCGGATGAAAAGATAAAAACACAGGCCATTGTTAATCTACAAGAACTACGATTTGAGTATCCCTATTTATACCAGATAATAGATTGGGATGATAATATCTCCATAGACACAACTCAACTAGGCTTCTATTATAAATTGAGGAATGCTTCTCATTTAATTCAAGCCAATGAGTTAGACGATATGATTACATCTACTGAGTCCGACTTTGAGAGAATTAAGGGTAATATGTATAAGAGTTCTTTATTGGATTTGAATATCGACTCTAATCACGACACTTTATTTCTTTACGCTATTGAAGCATACGATTTAATGAAAAAATACGGCTATTCTAATAGGTTAGGTTTAGCTGTTGTCACTAGATTAATGAACACATCCAGATATTTAAGAGAGTATCTGTTGGGACTATCCCTTATAAACGATCTAGAGTTTAATCTTCAAAATACTCAGGCGGATACTGATATCAGATATTTGCTGATTCTGTATAAAGCACAATTATTAAACAACTTAGGAGAACTTGAATTA
>CAZIMH010000117.1:0-8624 GCA_964540155.1 uncultured Saprospiraceae bacterium | reverse complement strand
ATCTCATCAGAATTCCTAATAGAGATAAGAATCTGATCTAGTGCAGGATTATAATCGATGGCATTGAAATGAAACCAATCTCGCGTCTCATTAGAATTGCCACTTGTCAGGCTTGGATGATTAAGGTCATAGAGTTCTGGATGATCAGCCACGACACCAAAATTGAGCTTGGTGCTGTCAAAGTCCTGAATGAAATGATCATTGATATGCCATTCCCAGACGATATTGGCACTATCCTGCCCTACGGGCTCCAGCTCTAGTATCTTCTCAGACCACATGAAATTTTGAGGTGCAATCTCGTTTGGATCTCTGCCCATCTCTTCTAGCTCATCTCTGAAGGTCAGCTCCCACATCAGTGTGAGTATATTGCCATTAGGCATCATCACCGCATCATGATGAGATAATTGAGTGTCATTATTTATGATAAACTGCCATACGGTATTGTTATCCCAGTCCACCAACTCCAGACCTCCAGCGTTACTGGCTGAGGTATAGGGTCCTACGGGATCCACCTTGAAAGTCCTGAACATAAGCCCACTATCCAGAAAGTAAGCTGCTAATCCAGGAAACGTTCCCCTGTCCCATTCATTAACAAGATTACCACAGTTATCTACCATATAGGCCCGTGTACTGGAAAATGGAGAGAAAAATGTTAATCCTTCTAGGGCCTCATCGGTCATTGTCAGCACCCCTACTGAAGGTTGCTGCTGCGCCTGCAGACTCAGGGTCATCGCACAAAATAAGGTCAGTGTAAATAGTCTCATCATATTATCTATACTTTGAAAAGTAGGCACAATATACAATGGTCTCAATTGAATCTTTGTCGTATTAGGTCTTGTAAGAAACTCAAGAATATTTTTTAGCTGCAAATCATAGCTAAATAACCTTAAGTATTTTTATTTTACTTAACTTATTATTCTTTACAATCATTCAAAATCAGAACAATGACTATTATCCAACAATTCTTCCTATTCCTACGACCTATTCTCACTAAAACGACCCTAATAGCCTTGGTACTTATCTCTCAGATTATTACCGTGTACGGCCAATGGGAGGATCAGAGTATTGATACCGATAATGTGCTAACAAGTACATTTTTTGTAAATGATGATTATGGATTTGTAACGGCGCAAAATCAGATATTTAAAACCGAGGATGGTGGAGATACATGGTTACTTGTTCAGTCTATTAATGATGTATCTCTTTATGGTGACATAAGTGCGATTAATGATAGTCTAATAATTGCAGTCGGAGGAGATTTTGGTGGTGGCCAAGGCATAATTGAAAGATCTACGGATGGCGGAAGGACCTGGAGTAATAGGTTCTTTTTAGGTATTCCTACGAATTTAAGATCTGTATTTTTCTCTTCAGATGATATTGGATATAGTTGTGGTAGTCTTGGAACCATACTAAAAACCATAGATGGTGGTTTTACTTGGACTGAAATCGATCCAGGTCCTGCAGATATACTTACTTCTGTATTTTTTATAAATGACACTACGGGTTTTGTTGTCGGTGGTTGTCCATCCAGAGGAGAAATATTCAAAACGACAGATGGCGGTAGCACTTGGGATTCAGTAGACTCTCCAGCTCAAGAATTCATACAATCAGTATTCTTTACCGATGATCAAAATGGATATTGTGTGGGTTGGAATGGAGAAATTCTGAAAACAACTGACTGTGGAAACACATGGACATTCCAAAATTCAGTATCAATGGAAGGCAACTTAGAGATACAGTTTACTGACCAGAATACAGGGTACATTGCTGGAGGATCTGATATCAATCAGAATTCATTGATACAAAAAACAACAAATGCAGGCGAGGACTGGGCAGACATAAGTCCTGAAACAAGGAATGGATTAATAGGTATACACTTTCCTTCTAATGATGTAGGATACGCGGTGGGTAGTGATGGATTAGTGCTGAAGACAACCACTGCTGGCGTGACAACTACTTCTAATAACATAGAACTTGAGGATTCATCATTCAGAATATTTCCCACGCCGACGACTTCTATACTAACTATAGAATCAGATTCTCATGAGGAATTAAAGTTAATTAGATTATATAGCAGCCAAGGCGTACGCCTTCAGGAATACCATCCTGGTGTGTCCTCTTTTAGTTTAGATTTATCCCATCAGAAGCCCAATGTCTATTATGTAGAAATACATACTGAACAATCCAAAGGAATCAAGAAAATTGTGAAGTTGTAGTTAGGTGATAATGACCTAGAAAAGTATTCAAATTAAACTTAGCCAAGAATAAATTATGCTTATAAAACATGAAACCGATTCTTAGAAATACATTACTACTATTTACGTTATTGACTCTAGTCAATGCGAGTACCGCTCAAGATAAACTGCATATTAAATTTATAGGTAACTGCGGTTTGCATTTATCAGATGGCGCCACAAATATCTATACCGATTTTCCATACAAGTCAGGCGCTTTTGGATATATGAAATATAGCAATGTAGAACTAGATAGCATAGAGGCTAATTCTGTTTTCATTTTTACTCACAAACATTCTGACCATTATTCTAAGAAAATAGTACGAACACTGCTTAAGAAAAGAAACTGCAAAAAATTCACTCAATGGAATAAAAAGAAACTCCTTAGGCACATGGAAGAAGAGCCAAATATTGACATCAAGGCATTTAAGAATAAACATCGGTTTTCATTCAAACATTACTCCTATCTCATTACTTGGAATGGAAAGCGAATATTTTTATCAGGAGACACAGAAAGTGCAGAAACTATAAGTCAGGTAGAAAACATTGATTGGGCCTTTGTCCCGTCTTGGCTATTAGATGATGCAGAGGAAAAAGGTATACAGATAGAGGCCAGCATGATCGGCGTATATCATTTATATCCAAGCGAAATTGAAAAGTCCATAAAAAGATGGGAAAGCAGCGAAAACATTATACCACTAACTGAGCAAGGGATGTATATAACTATAGACTAATACTAAACGTAGGTCTAGCTACAATAAGCAATTCTCCATAGCACCCTTCTCTTAAGCCTATCCAAAAGCCACTTTCACCTATCTCTTAGCCTGCGCATTTTGATTTTAGGCATCAGCCAACTTATAGAAATAGCAATATATTTCTTATGTTCGACCGATTACTAGGCAAACACTAGAAGATGAATCTTAAAATATCCAAACCGACTATTTTACTGTGCTTTTTATTAATGGTCGGTACAGCATTATTGAATAGCTGCAAAGACGCTGCTGGCGATAAGAGCAATAAGGCGAAGTCTGGATCCAATACCCCTATCCCCAATGAGGTCACACCGATATTTAGCCACTGGAACTTGATCTTAGGCAATGGCACCAATGCCGGCGTAGCCACTAATTTCGAGAACAAGGATTATTTCTATACAGCCAATGATAAAGATGGCGATTGGGTCGTATACAAAACACCTAATGCTGGTAATACACATGGCACATCCAACAATACAAGAACAGAACTGGCTCAGCTAAAAAAATGGTCTCCAATGACGGATGCCAAATTGGAGGCAACCCTTAAGGTGATGAATGTCTCCCCTACTGGTGACCCGAGTGTGGCATCTACACATTCAGTTGTGGTCGGCCAAATCCATAGCGCAGATGGACATGAGAACGAACCTTTTAAAGTATTCTACAAGAAATTTCCTAACCATACTAAAGGCTCTGTCTTTTGGAATTATGAGATTAATACTAAAGGCGATGACAACTCTGGTAGATGGGATTATTCTTATCCAATATGGGGCTATGATTTTTCTGATGTCGCTAAGGATGCGAATAGTACACTGCCAGAACCAACGGACGGCATTGCCTTAGGAGAGGAGTTTAGCTATAGCGTCGTCATTAAGGATGGGATGATGCATCTGACCTTTACGAGTGAGGGACATGAGACAAAGAAATTTACAAAAAACTTAATCGAGTCTGAATACACCACGGTGGCAGAAAGACCTCAGCAGGTCCAAGACTTATTTGTACCAATCGGGCAAGATGGTGTGGAGAGAAAAAATGCCTATGCCGATGAGGGGCTGTTTTTTAAGCTAGGTTCTTATAATCAAACCAATGGAAAAGATCCTGCTGTCAATAGAGTTTGGTGCTCTGGTGCAGAGACCCATGGAGGAGACTTGCAGAAGCAATACGCAGATGGTAACTACGCTGAAGTTTGGTTTAAGTCAGCGACCATAGAAGTGAGCGATGATGCCATTTCCAATGCTGGCTATTTTGCGGCTAATGATGGACTGAGTAAAAAAACAGTATTTCCTAGTGCCGTTATTCCTTCTATGGATAAATTCAAAATGCTATTAGGTAATGGTACCCACGTCGATAACTTAGTCGACTATGAGCATAAAGATTTTTTCTATAGTGTTATAGATGGTACGAGAAGGTGGGTCGCTTACAAAACACCAAACTCTGGTGTCACTTCACAAAATTCTAGCAATACGAGAACAGAACTACACGAGAAGAGAGAGTGGACGCCAGAAGTAGGTGGTAAATTAACGGGCACCTTGAGAGTCATGCATGTATCTACCTCTGGTGATGCCAGAGTAGCCGCCTCATACTCTACCGTTGTGGGTCAGATACATAGCGGCGAAGGGCATGAGAACGAACCCTGCAAAATCTTCTACAAGAAATTTCCAGGCCAAGAAAAAGGGTCTGTATTCTGGAATTACGAAATCAATACAGCTGGAGAGGACAATGGCGGGCGATGGGATTTCTCCTATCCTGTATGGGGCCATGATATGTCTGTCATAGGAAAGAGTCCTACAGACTATCCTCAGGAACCTCAAGATGGCATTAAATTAGGCGAGGAGTTTAGCTATGAGATCAATGTTCACAAAGGGATAATGTACCTCACCTTTACAAGTGAAGGGCATAAGACGATGCGATTTACTAAGAACTTAATCGAATCAGAATATACTACCAAGGCTGATATTCCCTCCCAGACACAGAAGCTCTTTGTTCCGATAGGGCAAGACGGCGTGGAGCGCGCCAATGCTTATGCGGGCGAATTAAATTACTTTAAGCAAGGAGCATACAACCAGACAAACGGAAAAGATCCTGAGAAAAATATGGTTTGGTGTGCCGGTGCGGAGACCTATGGCGGAGACATCGCTAAGCAGTACGAGAACGGTGCCTATACCGAGGTATGGTTTAGAGAGACAACGGTAGGGCCTAGCGTCGCACCGAAGTAATCTCGATACAATATAGCGGCTGGTAAAAACTCGTTCGTCTGGACTTGTAGGTAGTCTCGATGCATCTATTTGCCCAGAAACCAAACATCTTTCAATGTCGTTCACTGAATGAAATAGGGCACCCCATCTAATAATCACACCCCTTCATCGAGCACAGAGAAATCTCCACAGGTCGAACGAGTGCGCCGTCATCATGCATCGTCGATACACCAAGGGTGCCAACTGTGTATGATCTCAGGTTCTGACCGACCACTGAATACCCTGTAAAGAGTATCATGGCTAGTAATAAAATATGCTTTGTCATAATGAAAGTGATTTTGTACCTATTAGTGTAATGATCTATCATTAGGTCACACACTTTCCAATATTAATTTCAATTTCACGATGCAACGGTCTACGGTTTAGGGTTTAGGGTTTAGGGTTTAGGGCCAAACCTTCAACCTTATACCTTCAACCCTATTCCCCCTTGGAAATGGCCAATGGCAGACCGTCAAACTTATACCTTCAACCTTATTCCCCTTTTTTAATACACCGTATCCTACATAACCATTGGTATAACAAAATTGAAAAACAAGATCAGCAGTCCAATAGATATAATATTCAGAAATATGCCAGTCCTTGCCATTTCTTTGACCTTTATATGTCCACTTGCAAAGACAATTGCATTAGGTGGGGTTGCCATCGGTAGCATAAAGGCACAACTGGACGCCATCGTTACGGGTACAAGTATTTGAAGTAAATTCATATCTAAACCCAAGGCCACACCTGCAACCATAGGGGCAATAATGGCCACCAAAGCCACATTACTCATCAGCTCTGTCATGAACAACATTACAGCGATGAGGAGGGCGGCAACCAAGAGCACACTGAAACTATTATTACTACTCACATAGGTGCCAATCATATCTATGATGCCTGCTTGAGAAAGGCCATTAGCCAGTGAAAGGCCGCCACCAAAAAGAATAATAATACCCCAAGGTAGATTCTTAGTGTCTTCCCATTTAAATACAAATTCTCCCTGATGTACAATGCAGAAACAGGCAAAGGCTGCTAACATACTTATAGATGTATCTGACAGGTTAAAATCTACAAACTGCTCGTTGATATAATTTTTGCTAATCCAGCATATGATGGCCAAGGTAAAAATGACCATGACATATTTTTCTTCTCTACTGACCACACCCAGTTTACTGAGCTCTTGCTTTATAAGATTTTCAGGGCCGTCAAAGGAGGCAATATTTGTTTTGTAAAGCACCTTAGTGAGTAATAAATAAATGCACCCTATCATAATAATAGCGAATGGGACTCCCATCATCATCCAGCCCAAAAACGAAATGCTATAATTGTACTCCGACTCCATAAATCCAGCCAAGACAATATTAGGCGGCGTCCCTATGATCGTCGCTATACCGCCGACATTCGCTGCATAGGCTATGCCTAACATAATACTCAAGGCAAACTTTTTGTCCTGTCCTGTAAATCCATCTGCGTCAGATGACATCAGCTGGATAACAGAATAAGCGATAGGTAACATGACCACCGTCGTTGCCGTATTACTGATCCACATACTCAGGAAAGCTGTGGATATCAAGAAGCCAAGGATAACCCTATCTGGACGTGTACCCGTAAATGTGATAATATTTAATGCAATGCGTTTATGCAGATTTACTTTCTCTAAAGCCAAGGCCATGATGAAGCCACCGAAAAATAAAAAGACAATAGGATGGCCATAGTATGGTGCCACTTCCGTAATAGTCATAATATTCAGAAAAGGAAAAAAAGTGAGCGGGATAAGCGCCGTCACTGATATAGAAACGACCTCGGTAATCCACCACAGAATCATCCATGCTGCGACGCCTAGTACCTTATCTGCCTCTGGACTGATGATCTCATAGGGTATGACAAACATGAGTAAGCAAATCAAAGGACCCGCTACTAAGAGTAAATATTTTGCCATTGTGTTATAACCTTATCATAAAATGTCCTCAAATCAATTACATAGATTGGCAGTAAATTAATTGATTGTTTATACTTATTATTAACTAATCAGTATGAAAATAAAATTACTATTATAATATAGTTCAAATATTAAAATCTAAAATTGGCCTTTGCGAAGTAACCAAAACGGTCAACCTATATTAGGCACTGTCTTAAATCCTGACGATCAGAAAAGAGCTTCTGAAAATGGTACGCTATCTGGCTTTTTCCGAAAACCGCTTTCGAATGAAATGCTCTTATCCATTTAAAATCAATTATAAGACCGCGATCGGAATAGCTAACTGCAGTTTCTAAATTAGAAGACATGACGACATGCTTCGCCAGCACTCTAAGAAACATAAATTATCTCTAGCGAATACGACCTCTACACGCTTGCACTCGCCATTGGCCTTAAGATACAACTAAAAAATAAGCCCTTAATGCATATTCACAAAGGGCTTCCTCTTTAACATCTCTCTCATTTCAAATACAACCTTGTTTACTTATTTTTTGTCCAATTTCTTTATCTTGGAACTGTATCCAGTAACACACAAGGAGACATAACAAATATATGATCCTCTATGCTACTACCGTCGCAGATAGGAACTATAATTACCGATAACAAAAAGACGATTCCAGTTATCAAGAACATAGATTCTGTATATCAATATATCCACACCGATTTTTCGAATCAAGGAACAGGTGGCATGCAATCCTAATTACAAGCCGCTGAGATTGCCCAAAAGAGCAACATAGAATATTGGATTCTGAATGGTCATGAAAATTCATTCTTATTGAATGCCATCAATAACAAATCAGCATTCAGTAAAATAGTCTCTGCTGATAGCAACATATAATCTGAGAGTGCTTGCATTGTGAGAAAGAGCTGATAAAGGGAATGTGTTGTGCCTAGCTATGAATTTCTAGGAGACGATTTATCCATATAAATTCAATTTAAACTGCACATTGCAACAAGTTTGAAAGCGAAGGCTGAATAAAGGTGTTTTTATGTTTTTATCCGAAAACTATATATCATTAGGTAGGTGAACTATTTCATTTCCTAATTCTTCTTACCAGCACATTGCCATCTGAAAATATGATCCAACTAAAATCATAGACATAGTTTACAATTTTATTCATGCTATTCTCATGATAGCCAGTGACATACCGAAAATTGAATTTCTTAGCATCTAGCCGCTCTCGTGGCATATTCATCTCATGACACTTCTTACCCAAAAGCTCCTGTAGGATAGATCTATTTCTATGAAGGATATCATCCACCTTAGCCGTATGTCGCTCTGTATGCTTTAGCAGCTTCTTGTGATATGTAGACTTACAGGTCGCACAGCAAAACTTCTTATCCGATCTGCCTACAATCGAGGATTTACATATAGGACATTTCCTTTTCATAATTACAAATAGGCTCTAAACGTACCTTAACGGTTAAG
>CAZIMH010000116.1:0-8640 GCA_964540155.1 uncultured Saprospiraceae bacterium | reverse complement strand
TATTAGGTCACTGGTTAGATTTCTTTCAAATGATAAGACCTGGTGTCAGACATACGGCACACTTAGCGGCAGGACATGGTCATGGTGACGGACACGGACACGGGGAGGCGCATGGAGCTGATGCTGGACATGGCGCAGCAGATGCAGCGCATGATGCTGCGGCACATGGCGCTCATGAAGCAGGTCACCATGCAGAGACCGTCTTCGAATTAGGCTTTTCATTTCCAGGATTTTTAGAGTTAGGCACCTTCGTGGGCTTTTTATGTCTCTTCCTGTATTTCGTATTGGGAAGAATGGCTAGTGCTACTTTGACAAGTGATACAGATCCTTACTTAGAAGAGAGTTTACATCACCATACTTAGAATTCAATTTTAGAAAAAAATAAAGTAGAAGATAATGATTGGGCTAACAGCAATATTAATAGTTGTCTTACTGGGAGTCATCCTGGTCCAATTGGGGAAGGTGTCAGAGCTTTCTGCCAAGATACGGGGAGAAGAAGAAGCTGCTACGCAAAAGAATAACCGCACGGCATTCTTTATGCTGGTTTTCCTAGTTGTGTTTCTTGTCTTCTGTATAGTATCAGCATATTTTTATAAGGATAAAATGCTTGGCTACGGTCCTCATGCGGCTGCTTCAGAACATGGTGGTGATTTGGATAGTATCTTCAATGTGACTTTATTCTTTACAGGAATCGTTTTCGTTCTGACACATATAGCGCTGTTTTGGTTTTCATATAAATATCGAGAGAACAAAAATCGTACAGCCACCTTTTTTCCACACAGTACTAAACTGGAGATTATATGGACAGTCATACCGACGTTCGTATTGATCTTTTTAGTGGTAAGAGGTCTTAATATATGGAATGATGTGATGGCAGATGTTGACCCTAATGAGGATTATATTGAAATAGAAGCCACAGGATATCAATTTGCTTGGGACATAAGATATCCTGGACCTGATGGCAAATTAGGGACTAAGAATTTTAGACTTATAGAGCCAGGTGTAAATCAGTTAGGTCAGGATTGGACTGACGCAAAAAATATAGATGATTTCTTACCAGATAAAATTGTATTGCCTGTGGGCAAGAAAGTGAGGGTCAGAATAAATTCGAAGGATGTACTTCACAATTTCTATCTTCCTCACTTTAGAGTAAAGATGGATGCTGTTCCAGGCCTACCTACTGTCTTTATTTTTACGCCAAAGACGACCACGGCAGAATACAGAAAGAGACTCAAAGACTATCCTGAATATCAAGTTCCAGCAGACCCGACAGAACCAGATGGTCCTCAAAGGTGGGAAGACTTCAATTTTGAGCTAGCATGTGCAGAATTGTGTGGTAGTGGACACTATAGTATGAGAAGAATAGTAGAAATTGTATCAGAAGAAGAATACGAGCAGTGGGCTTCTGAACAAAACTCATACTACATGCAGAATATAAGAAACACTGATGATGATCCATTCAAAGGACAGTTATTGGATATAGAAATCATGAGTAGAGAGAAGGAACTTATGAGTGCTTTTTCTTCAGCGTTAGAGTCTGACGATTCGGACGTCATTAGGTTGACGAATGTCTTTTTCGATTCTGGGTCAGCAACACTTAAGAATATATCAAAATACGAATTGGATAACCTATCTAATTTACTTAAGTCCAATCCTACAACAGTGGTGGAATTGTCTGGTCATACAGACAGCGCAGGTGATGATAATGCAAATCGCACCTTATCACAGGCACGTGCACAGGCAGTAGTAGATTACTTATCTAATAAAGGTATTAGTTCTAGTGCAATGACTGCCAAAGGATATGGTGAAACAAGTCCGATAGAAACAAATGAAACTCCGGAAGGGCGACAAGCCAACCGAAGAACCGAATTAAAAATATTATCAAAATAAATCTGATATGGCACACGTCGCAAATAAGCTTAGTGATCCGGTAGATATTATCATAGAAGAGCAAGGATTTGATGATCATTTTCATGATCATCATCACGGAGATAAATACCAGTCTGGATTCATAGGTCACTATATATTCAGTATGGACCACAAGATAATTGCCAGACAATTTCTTATTACAGGAATTTTTTGGGCGATTATCGGCGCAGCAATGTCTATTGTATTTAGATTACAACTAGGATTCCCAGAAGCTGATATCCAATGGCTTAAACCAATACTCGGTAAGTGGATTACAGTGAATGAGGGAGTAGGACAACTATCACCTGAATTCTATTACTCCTTAGTCACGATGCATGGTACAATACTGGTCTTCTTCGTATTGACCGCAGGACTGAGTGGTACCTTCAGTAATTTGTTGATTCCATTGCAAGTAGGTGCAAGAGATATGGCTTCACCGTTCCTTAATATGTTGTCATATTGGTTTTTCTTCCTTGCTTCATGTGTCATGTTTTATTCTTTGTTCCTGAGTACTGGACCATTTTCCGGCGGATGGACAGCTTATCCGCCATTAAGTGCGCTACCTCAGGCCTCCACTGGTTCGGGTACAGGAATGACGTTATGGCTGGTTAGTTTGACATTATTTGTAGTATCCGCTTTATTAGGTGGAATTAATTATATCACAACTATACTTAATCTAAGAACTAAAGGAATGACTTTGTGGAGAATGCCACTTCCTATGTGGGCTTTCTTCATCACCGCTATATTAGGCGTCTTATCATTCCCAGTATTAGCATCAGGATTCTTTATGCTAATGATGGATAGAGGATTAGGAACCAGTTTCTTTTTGAGTGAAATATTTATACAAGGACAGGCTCTAGATAGAGTGGGAGGTAGTCCTATATTATTCCAGCATTTATTCTGGTTCTTGGGTCACCCCGAGGTATATATAATCATACTACCAGCGATGGGCATTGTATCAGAAGTATTATCTGTACATGCTCGTAAGCCAATTTTTGGTTACTCTGCGATGGTATTGTCAATGTTGGCGATTGGATTTCTAGCATTTATAGTGTGGGCACACCACATGTTTATGTCTGGGGTTAATCCTTTCTTATCTAACTTCTTTGTAATCTTCACTTTAATTATTGCAGTCCCCTCTGCCGTAAAAGTATTTAACTGGATAACGACACTATGGGGTGGTAATATTAGATTTAATGCTGCCATGCTATTTGCCATTGGTTTTGTGTCCATGTTTATCTCTGGAGGATTAACAGGTATATTCCTAGGAAATTCAGCAATTGATATTCAATTACATGATACATATTTCGTTGTCGCGCACTTCCACATTGTGATGGGTATTGCAGCCTTCTTTGGTATGTACTGTGGTGTCTATCACTGGTTTCCAAAGATGTTCGGTCGATTTATGAACGAAACTCTAGGACGTATACACTTCTGGGTTACAATCATAGGTGCTTATGCCATCTTCTGGCCTATGCACTATTTGGGAATGGCAGGTGTGCCTAGAAGATATTATAGCTTCGAAACTTTCGATGCATTCAAGCATTTCGCTCCGATGAACAAGTTTATTACCGTGGCGGCAATTATTGTATTTGCAGCGCAGGTGCTAATGGTAATAAATTTCTTCTATAGTATTTTCCATGGAAAGAAGATGACAACCAAAAATCCATATGGTGCTAACACGCTAGAATGGACGACACCTATAGAAGCTGGTCATGGTAATTGGCCTGGGAAGATTCCTTCTGTGCACAGATGGGCATATGACTACGGTAAGGATGGAAAAGAGTTTATACCACAATATCTTCCATTGGAAGAGGGAGAAGTGGCAGGAGATCACTAAGAATTTAAAAGAAGAAATAGCTAAGTGAGTAAAGTTCTAACAAAAGATATTAACCAAACCGCAGCGTATTCCAAATTGCAGGATTACCTGATGCTTGTCAAATTTAGGTTGACACTAATGGTGGTTGGTTCTTCTGTGTTAGCTTATCTCATTGCAGCAAGCGGCGACTTTGATTGGATTATAATGAGTCTACTTGCTATCGGTGGTTTTGCAGTTACTTGTGCAGCGAACGGGATTAATCAGGTTCTAGAAAGAGAGTACGATGCGATGATGAAGCGAACTATGAACAGGCCATTGGCGGCAGATAGAATGAAGCCATCAGAGGCAGTCATGAGCAGCGGATTGCTTTTAGTGTTCGGTGTTATTTGTTTAGGATTGATTAATCCATTGACAGCATTTATAGGAATGAGTTCTTTCGTGTTGTATGCCTTTTTGTATACACCGATGAAAAGATACTCCACGCTTTCAGTTGCTATAGGAGCGATTCCAGGCGCACTGCCAGTGCTTATTGGCGTCGTGGCGCATTCTGGGACGATAACTTTACTAGGGATAGTATTATTCTTTATACAATTCTTGTGGCAGTTCCCTCACTTCTGGGCCATCGCTTATTTGTCATTTGATGACTATGATGAAGCAGGATATAAACTTCTCCCTAAAAATAGTGAAGGCCGGATAGACAGAAACCTTGGTCTATATTCAGCAATCTATGCGCTACTAATTTTACCTACTATAATTATTGGCCACCTGAGTGGCTTTACTATAGCTATGTGGGCTTTGATTGCAGTATGCGTAGTAACAATTATATATGCAATAATGGCGGTACGACTGCAGGTTAGTCCATCTAGAAGTACAGCCTTAGGACTTATGTTTAGTTCTTTCTTTTACTTGCCTATTGTTCTATTACTTTACCTAATTGGATAATGATGAGAGCAGCAAGAAGTATAGACCCATTACAGGTAAGAAATAGAATACATCCACAGGTATTTGGATTATATGTTTCGTTCGCGAGTATCATGATGATGTTTGTAGCACTTACCAGTGGTTATGTTGTTAGGCATGCGCAAGGAGATTGGTTAGAGTTTGCGATTCCGGGATACTTCTATTGGAGTACGGCAATATTACTGTTGAGTAGTGTAACGCTACATCTTTCATATCACTACTTTATGAAGAATGCAGAGCAGCTTTATAAATTGCTGCTTGTTGTTTCATTCATACTCGCTACAGGATTTGTGGTATTGCAGTTTCAGGGTTGGTTTGCCTTATTCGCTAATGGAGTAGATTTGAAGGCCAATGTCAGCGGATCATTTTTCTATCTGATCACGGGCTTGCATGCTCTTCATATATTAGGTGGAATGGCAGCAATTACAGTCGCCCTTATACATGCATATACACTTCCCTTTGTGGTTACGCCTAAGAGAAGAACAAGATTTAAGCTTGTAGTTCACTACTGGCATTTTGTTGATTTACTATGGGTATACTTACTCGTATTTTTACTATTAATTAAATAAGAACAGATTAGAATCATGGCAGATACTATGACACATCACACTGACGACCATCACACACACGGTCACGACGACCACCATGATAATCATGGGGATGAGAAACTGTGGGATGGTGGTAAGCAGCCATTCAAGGCGAGCTATGGAAAATTGATGATGTGGTACTTTTTGGTATCGGATGCATTTACTTTTGCAGGCTTCCTTATAGCTTACGGAACACTTAGGATGAGTATGCCTACTTGGCCAGTGCCAGATTTTGTATTTAGCTTGATACCATTTATAAGTGAACCAAATTATCCTTTGGTCTTCGTAACCTTTATGACGTTCGTACTACTCTTTAGTTCATGGACGATGGTAAGAGCGGTGCAGGAAGGACAGCAAGAGAACAAGAATGGTGTTGTTTTTTGGATGGTGCTGACTATACTGGGTGGCATTGGGTTTTTGTCATGTCAGGCTTGGGAGTGGTCTACATTGATAAAGAAAGAACATGTGTCTATTACTAACAATCCCTTCAGTGCACATACTGAGCACGGTAGATACTTAGAAGGTGATGGACATGGCATAAATGCTGGAGATGTATTTGCACCTGGAGATTCATATCTCATTCACCAGCATGGTGGAGAATGGCATAAGCTGCCTTACGAGGTATTAGATGCGGAAGGGAATAATGTCGTAGATGACAATGGAAATAATTTTATAAAAACCCAGGAGTTGGGACCAAAAGCCTTTGGTGCTTTATTCTTCTTTATTACAGGGTTTCACGGATTTCACGTTTTATCAGGTGTCATATTCTTGATTATTATTTGTGTAAATGTGGCGACAGGCTTATATGTGAAACGACGTAACGGATATGAGATGGTTGAAAAAATAGGTCTCTATTGGCACTTTGTAGATTTAGTCTGGGTATTTGTATTCCTAGTATTCTATCTCATATAATAGACAATTTTCAAAAGATAAAAATTTAAAGAAAAGTTCAATGGGACATTTATCATATTCTGAATCTAAAAGTAGGGCGACTAAGATTATTACAATCTTGGCGATAATTACCATATGTGAAGTATTGTTTGCTTTGTTAGGCAAGGGCTACTTAATTGATGGATTTCACTTCAATGAAGGAATAATAGCCTTAACCATGATTGCCATGAGTATCGTAAAGGCCTATTTGATTGTCTACGAATTTATGCATATGAAATACGAAGTGCCTGGAATGGTGAAGTCTGTTTTACTTCCTCTAGGTTTATTAGTATGGGCGATAATTGCATTTATTATGGAAGGGAAGTATTGGAAGAATAGCCGTAATGGCATTATAGATAGGAATGAAGCGGAGATAGAAATGATTAATAAGCCAAAGCTAAAAAGCAAGACTTATGAAATCAAGAAAACTGATCACTCTAATCATTCAGGTCATTAATTGAATGAAGAAGAATAAAGACATAGAATTATTAGTGAACTCAAAGGCCGCATTGTTGGCCTTTTTTTATTCGTAGCTATGAAGTATTTCAAGTCAGTATTAGTCATTATGCTCTTAGTGGGTTTGCCTGCGGGTTCATGGTATTTTCTACAACATGGGCTGGAGTGGAGAAGAGAGAAGAGGACAGAGTTGGTTCCTAAAGGAAATCTACTAACAGATAATAATTGGACAGAGACACAAAAGCAATCTTTGACAGCACTCTTTAAAGACAAGACTTCTCTGGTGACTCTTTCTAATAAGTATACAGATAGAGAATTAGAAGTTGTAAATCAATTCAAAGATGCGTATACTTTTCAAGCGCTCAATAATAGCAATCTGGAGGTACCTCTGAACGGATTGTATGATGCTAACTACATAGTGATAGATACCTCACTCAATGTCAGACAAAAATATATCGGTCAAGGAGAGCAAATAATTACAAGGATAGTAGAAGATATAGCCCTCCTGCTTCCTAAGCAAAAGGGAAGAGATATAAAGATGAAGAACTCCATGGAGGATAAATAATAATTGATATGCCTGAATTAAAGACGCTTGATAGAATTGCTTATGTCTTGTCAGTCGTAGTCATCGCTATTGTAATATTGATGAGGCCGGCAGAGAGATTTGATGTGGACTTTGATACAAGTTGGATGCCTTTGTTCCATGCAGTAGTGAATTCATTGGCTGCGGTCTTTTTAACCTCTGCATTGGTATTTATAAAGAAGAAGAATATTACCATGCACCGTAACATGATATTCGGCGCGATGATTTGCTCTTTCTTTTTTCTGCTTTCTTATGTAGTCTATCACTTTACAACTCCTGAGACTAAATACTGTGGGGTAGGGTCTATTCGAACAGTTTATTTTATCATTCTTATCTCACATATAATTTTAGCTGGTCTTTCTCTTCCATTTATACTACTCACATTCAATCGGGGCATCACAATGACTACCGATAAGCATAAGCGTATGGCCAGAATTGTTTATCCAATATGGTTGTATGTGATGATTACAGGTCCAGTTGTATATATAATGCTTCGACCTTGTTATGGTCAATAGAAACCTTAAGCTATTTGAGTGAATTGAAATTTAGTTTTATTCCACCTATTCCTTTAGAAGTAAGATTAAATAGGATGGCTTCAATTATTCCAAGTAGATAACCACTCACTAACCCTATTATGGGCATGCCAATAATAGCACAGAATGCTAAGAGAGTACCTATACTCAAGCCAGGCGTTTCAGAGCTAGTGATAAGATTCATACTTACCATGGAATCTATCAGTAATCCTCCAAAGGCATAAATAATCCCTAGTAATAGCCCAATCAAGCCTACCAATTTCGCTTGCATCAAGGCAAATGAGAATATATTTAATTTTTTAATGCTAACGACCATAGTTTATCTAGTTGAAAGATTTTGATTGAATAGCCAGGTCATCATCATCTTATCTGAGTAGGCACCTAACCAAGCAAAATGTCCAACGTTAGGATAAATGGTGAGTCCAGGTAGAGCACCAGCTTCCACAAGTGCTTTATGCATCTTCAATGAAAGATCTGGGCTGACCACATCATCCAGCGCCCCATGAAAAATCCAAATAGGGATATGAGAGAATGACTGAGCAAGTGTAATATCTCCTCCACCACAGACAGGGACAGCTGCCGCAAATAATTCCGGTCTCCTTGATATGATATCAAAAGTGCCAAATGCCCCCATGGACAGTCCAGTGATGTAAATACGATTGGTATCTATGTTGCCCGCACTAATTTTCTTATCGATTAGTTCTATTAAGATTTCCATCGGTTGAGTTAAAGGACCTCTCTGAGGTACCTCATCGTAGGTCAATCCTCCCCAATTGGATTCAGGTGGACATTGCGGAGCGATGATAATTGGCATTTCTGTTTTCATAAGCTCCTCATCTGCAAAATGGGTTACTCCCCATTTGA
>CAZIMH010000115.1:0-8648 GCA_964540155.1 uncultured Saprospiraceae bacterium | reverse complement strand
CTTATCATCAAAACTCCAATAGGCTTCTGCATTATCTCCACCAAAGGTGAGTTGCCTTACATTAGTGAGATGCTTCTCACTGGAGTAATGCTTACGCTGTTCTCCAGCTTTTCCATGTCCACCCTGTCCATGACCTCCTTCTGCATTATGATTATGATCATGTCCATGGCCTTTGGCTTTTTTTGCTCTCTTTCTATGCTTATGGTTATCATGATTATGATCTGTATGATTTTCATCGACTTTAGTCTTATCTACCTTAGTTTCATGATCCTCATGAAAATGTACTTCATGGGAATTATGCGGTTCATGTCCATCATGAGAATGACTGGAATCATGCTTTTGAGATTTACAGCCTAGTAACATCGATATGGCTACTATACAGATATAACTATATTTCATTTTCTTTGTATTAATCAATCTATTCTAATAAGAGATGCAAAGAAACATAATATACTTATTACTACTGTTTTTAGGGCTAGGAATCACGGCTTGTAAAGTCAAGCAGGCTACAACCACACGAACAGTTATTAGCCCACAGCCTATAAATACTGAGCAGCTTAATCAATTGAGGGCTGATATCAGTTATTTGGCTTCTGACGAATTAGAAGGACGAGAGACAGGGACGGCTGGAGAAGAACTGGCCGCGGCTTATATCTCTCAGAGATTGACAAGACTAGGTATTTCAGGATTGTTTGAAGGTACAGAGCCTTACTATCAGTACTTTAAGAAGACAATTAGGTCAAATCCTCATGCCTTAGAAAACAATCCCGATGACCCAGTAGTCAGAGGTAAGAATGTCGTCGCCTTTGATGATAATGGATCTGAGCATACAATAATTATAGGAGCTCACTATGATCATCTTGGATATGGTAAGGAAGGATCTCTATATCAAGGTCCTCCAGCCATCCATAATGGGGCAGATGATAATGCTTCAGGAGTCGCAGCCATGTTGGCATTAGCTAGTTATCTTAAGGACAAACCGATGAGTAGTAATGTACTTTACATTGCCTTCTCAGGTGAAGAGAAAGGGCTATGGGGCTCCAATTTCTTTGTAGACAATAGTCCGTTGGAAATGGAGGATATCAATTATATGATTAACATGGATATGGTCGGCCGGCTTAATGAAGACAGACAATTGGCTATATATGGGTCTGGGACTTCACCTTCATGGAACGATCTGATCTATGGTGTGAAATCTCCAGTTTTCAAATTCACGATTACGGAATCTGGCCTGGGTCCATCTGATCACAGTTCCTTTTATTTAGAGGACATACCTGTGTTGCACTTTTTTACTGGCCAGCACGAGGATTATCATAGACCTTCTGATGATACACAGAAAATTAATTTTGAAGGTCTACAAGATATTATAAGATACATCGGTGGTATCGTGGACAGATCAAAGGTGCTGCCTAAGTTTGAATTTACGAAGACTAAAGATGAGTCCGAGACCGTACCTGACTTCAAGGTCACTTTAGGCGTTATTCCAGATTATCTATTTGATGGTCGTGGTATGCGAATAGACGGAGTAAGAGATGGTCGGACAGCCTCTGTGGCGGGGATGAAGAAAGGTGATATTGTAACCAAAATGGGGAAGTTAGAGATTGTGGATATGATGAGCTATATGAAAGCCTTAGGGACTTTCGAACCTGGACAGACCGTCCCTGTTCAAATCATTAGGGAAGGAGATATGGTCATGGAGAAAGAAGTTACCTTTCAATAGGCCTCTAACAATCTTTAACGTGACATATATAGATGAGTCGTTATATTTGCACAAAATTTTGAAGTAATGGAAGATGTATTGCAAGGCGATGTACTGAAATGGATAATCATGATTATAGTAGGTGGTATCGCAGGTACGCTTGCTGCTAGAATTATGAAGGGCGATAGCTTTGGTTTTATTATAAATGCCATGTTAGGTATCGCTGGGGCAGTCGTCGGCGGTTTCTTATTTAATTTATTGAATATCAATGCTGGTTCTGGCATCGTAAAGGTTGTGGAAGACCAGTTCGGGGTTGTTTTGCCAGAAAATATCATTGGAATGATAATCTCTGCGACCGTAGGAGCTATTATCATCTTGTGGGTATCCAAGATCCTCGGACTAGGTAGGCGGAATAGATGAGTTCGTTTTCTCTAGCCCAGGTTTCTGAATGGATAAGAGCTAGACAGTCTATCTATGCTGATATGTTTACAGGCGATAAGGTGTCAGACCAAATTATCCAAGAGATCTTACTCAATGCCAATTCAGCACCTAGTCACAGACATACAGAGCCTTGGCGTTTTCATGTCGTCACTAGCTCAGCCCTAGAGTCATTTAAAGAGTTTGTTCAAGCCATATACACTAAAGTCCATGAAGGAGATAGCTTTAAAGAAGTAAAATTCAAAAAGCTAAGCAAGCGAATACTTGCCTGTTCTCATATCCTTATCATCAATATGCAAAGGGACCAGAAAAACTCAGTGCCTGAGTGGGAAGAGATAGCAGCGGTAGGCTGTGCGGTTCAGAACATTTATTTATCCCTCGTTAGTGCTGGCCTTGGAGGGTATTGGAGTTCTCCAGAGTACCTTATAGACCATATAGCGTCTTATATAAATTTGAATGAAGGAGAAAGATGTTTGGGGCTATTTTATATCGGTGTGCCGCAAGATAATTTGCCGCCTCCCATAACGAAAGGACCTATCGAAGAGAAAACAAACTGGATAAGCTAATTATTAAGCTGACTCTCTTGGAAGTGTAAATAGGAATTTAGTTCCTTTACCTACCTCTGATTCTAGCCAGATCTGCATGTGGTAGTAGTCTAAAATACTTTTGCAAGTTGCTAGGCCAATGCCGCTACCTTCGAACTCATCTTTCTTGTGCAATCTTTGGAAGATGGTAAAGATTTTATCATGATAATCTGGATTGATACCGATACCATTATCCTGTACTGAATAAGTAATCGTAGTATCATTATACTCTTCTACTTTGACTGTCAATTTTGGCGGAATATTTTCTTTTCTGAATTTAATCCCATTAGACATTAGATTCTGAAATAATTGTGTTAGTAGATTTCTATGGGCTTTGACTTGCATTAAATCTCCTTCTACAGCAATTGTCACATTCTCTTCATTAATAGTGGACCCTAGATTGTTTGTTACAATTTGGATAACATCATTTACCGTAACTATTTCTGCTGGTCCAAGGTCTTCATTGATTCTAGAGAAGGCGAGTAGATCATCGATCATTGCCGTTAGTTGCTTAGCGTTTTGTGATACAAAGTTCAGCATCTCCAAATCTTTAGATTCAAATCTGTCTTTGTTTCTTATCATCAAAAGTTGAGAATAAGAGGCAATTGTCCTAATAGGGGATTTCAAATCATGTGCTGCCACAGAAGTGAAATTGTTGAGTTTGGAATTAGCTTGAGCTAAATCTACGTTAAGCTTCGATAGTTCTTTATTATTAGATTCTATCTGTTTGTTTTTTTCCTTGATACGCTTAGTATAGCGTTTTCCAGACAGATAAGTAAAGCCTAGAAATCCAAGCCCAAATAATGAAATGAAACTAAGGAGGGCGAATAATTTTGTGTTTGTTTTTTCTCCTTTAAGTAAGGCTTCATTGAGTAAGTTTTGCTGCTCCAGTATTGCTTTCTCTTTTTGGTACTGATTTCTTTTCTCAGTTGCAGACATGATTTCCTTGGAGTTTATAACCTGCAAAGAATCACTTACCTTGATATATTCCTTTTGATATTGGTAGGCTTCTCTATAACTCTTCAGTGCATTAGCTGTCCTACTGATACAATCCAAGGCTGTTTTTTGAATATTGAGTGTCTCAGTTTTCTTACTGATTTCATAACATTCTTTACAGCACTTATGTGCTTCGAGATAAGAACTTAAGTCTAGAAGAATATGTGATTTTAGTACAAGACTATTGGCTAATCCATCTATATCATTCAAATCTTTCAACAACAAGGTAGATTGATTGATCGCATCCAAGGCTTCGTAATTCCTCTGGAGTTTATGCTTTGTGCTCGCTAGTTCATAATAGAATGAAGCTAAGTCTTGTATAGAGTTAATTTCTTTAGCTATTGCTATTCCTTTATTGATGTAGCCTAATGCCGTTTGATGTTCACTTCGTTCTTTATAGCAATCTACAATATTTATAAGAATCTCAGAGGTGACTTTCAGATCACCATTACTTTCCGTGTAAGCAAGCCCTTTCTGAAAATAGTGTAAGGCATCAGAATTTTTATTTAGGTCTAAGTATACCAATCCAATTTTATTACAAAGTTTACCGAGCATATTGAAGTGACCTATCTTCTCATAGTAATTTAGTACTTCAAAATAACTTTCTAAGCCCTTGTCTCTTTCACCCTGCATTAAGTTGATGGCTGCTATTTGCATGGAACATTCTACCGCATTCAGAGAATCATTCAGAGAAAGATATAATTTTCTTCCTTTGATAAAGTGTTTTGCTGCTTCGCTTAATTTCTCTTCGTAAGCATAAGCTAGTCCTACTTGTACATTTGCCTTAGCGATGTTTTTTGTATCTCTTCCTGAATTATAGCAATCCAGAGATCGTTTGCTCTGCTCTTTAAACAGAATCAGATTTCTTTGTTCTTTGTATATGCTCGATAGAATGCTGTAATATTTACATTCATATTTTTGAGCTGCTACAGCTTTATTGTCTATGAATTCCTTTCTGTACATGTCAGAGTAGAATAATGCACTGTCGAGATTGACAGTGATATAAGAATTGATAACTTCGGCGATTATCATTTCTTTTTCTGCAGGCTTGAGATCTTTACTGCTCAGTTTTCCTTTGATAATCACCAAAGGCTCGGTACCACCTATAAGATTTATAGCGGCAACGATGAATATTAATATAAAACTAAGTTTTAAGATTTTGATCATGACTTATAACACCTGAAATTGTTTTCTCTTAGGTTGTTGCATACTGAGTGCAATTATCGTGTCATGAAAGAGGAGGGAGTGACAGTTACCTTACATTTTGTGAATTAAGGGTCTATGTCCAGTATAAATCGAACGCTTTTCGAAGATGCCAATTGCTTCATTTCTGATATCTGTTCTTTGACTAGAGATTTAATGCTTCTGATTACCTGACTCTTCTTTTCCATCTTGATTAGTATATTTTGGATATATAATCCTCTCAATCTAGCGATGCCCGGTACAGATGGTCCTATGACTCTATTGCCAATCTTTGATTTCAATCTCTGAGTTAGAATGCGAGCAGCTTCAGCAGCCACTTTTGCATCTTTGTGTTTGACAGTAATGTTGATTAATCTGAAATAGGGTGGGTATAGAAATCGCTGTCTTTCTATGGATTCTCTTTTATAAAAAGTGACATGGTCATAGTTCCGTGTTTCCGTTATGACAGGATGAGTGGGGTTGTAAGTTTGAATGATAACTCGACCTTTCTTTTCTCTTCGTCCTGCTCGTCCTGCCACTTGGGTGAGCAGTTGGAAGGCTCTTTCATTAGCTCTATAATCAGGATAATGCAATATTTTATCCGCTGCCAATATGCCGACTGTTGATATATTGTCAAAGTCCAATCCTTTAGTTACCATTTGAGTGCCGACAAGAATATCCACTTCATGGTCTTTAAATGAAGTCAGAATTCTTATATAAGCATTCTTGGTTTTTGCAGTATCAAAATCAAGTCGTGCCACTCTGGCCGTAGAAAATACATTCTTGATTTCTTGTTCTATTCTCTCTGTTCCAAACCCCAACTTATCTAGCTTGTCGAATCCGCATTGTGGACAGTGATGCGGTAACTTATGTCTATAGGAGCAATAGTGACACCTCAGTTCCTTAAAGTAATCATGTACGGTAAGACTGACATCACAGTTAGGACATTCTGCGTGAAAATCACAAGTCATACATTGTAGGGTAGGTGAGTAGCCTCTCCTGTTTTGAAAGATGAGTACTTGTTCTTTTTTACTAAGTGCCAAGTTGATGGCATCTTTCATTTCCTTGGAAAATATAGATGTCATCAGTCCTTTTTTGTACTGCTTTCTTAGGTCGACGATGTCTATGTCAGGTAATTGTGATTCACCATGTCTTTCCATTAGTTTGACCAAGCCATATTTTTGTTTCTTGGTATTAATGAAGGTTTCTAATGAAGGAGTTGCAGTGCCAAGCAATACTTTGCACTTGTACATATTTGAAAGATAGATCGCTGTATCTCTAGCATTGTATCGAGGTGCTGGATCAGATTGTTTGTAGGATGAGTCATGTTCTTCATCTACAATGATGAGTCCCAGATTTTTGAACGGTAGGAAGATACTTGATCTTGCGCCTAACATTAAAGGCTTACCTGCCAAGGCAGCATTCCATACTTCTACTCGTTGATTGTTACTCATCTTAGAATGATATACCCCTATGCTATTGCCGAAAGTTGTCATTAATCTATCCACTATCTGTGTGGTCAATGCGATTTCGGGCAGTAGGTAAAGTACTTGCATTCCTTTCTCTATGCAGTCTTTGATTAGTTCTATATAGATTCGAGTCTTTCCACTTCCAGTCACACCAAAGAGTAGGACCTTTGTATTTAATTCAAAAAGTTTTTGGATCTCTTCTAAGGCTATCTCTTGATGTTGATTTAATGGAGGAGGTTCAGCATGAGTAATTAATTCATTGCTGAGACGACTTACTTCCTTATCTGCTAGAACTACAATCCCTTTCTTTTCCAATGCTTTAAAAACACTACTGTCTACTGAAGCATGGTTTCTAATCTTTTTTGCAGATACCCAGGGGTTTTGTCGTGAAAGTTGAGCATAACTGAGAAGCGTCCTCGTTTGTTTTTCACTTTTAGTACATAGATCTAGCGCATCGGTTAGTTTGTCTCCTTCATAAGAATCTGTGATTTTGACAAAGCGTTCCGTCTTTGCTTTAAAGCCTTCTTTCAATTCTTCTTTTACTAGCACAATGCCTTTGTCCATCAATGATTTAATATAGGGGAAGACTGTTTTCTGATCTAATATTTCTTGGACTTGAGCTATTGTTAATTCATTTTGGATAGACACAGCCTCCGCCAACATATACTCTTTGTCAGATAATTCTCCTTCAAAGTCATCTATATGAGAACGGACGATGAGTTTCGTTTCACTGCTCAGTTTTAGACCTGAGGGTAACGCCACATTCATGACTTCACCTATAGTACACATATAATACTCCGATATCCATTGCCAAAGCTTGTATTGCTCCTCAGTAATGATTGGCATCTTATCTATTACTGAAACTATATAACGCAGCTTGTGTAGACTATGTAAATCATTTTCAGTTTCTTCTATCACTATACCGGAGAGCAATTTATTTCTCAGTGGCACTTCTACTCTCACACCAAATTGTATCAATGGCCACAATGGTTTTTCCACCTTATAACTATAGACCTTGGGTATAGCTAGAGGCAAGAGGACATTGATTACTTTGAATGCTTTCTTCACGCGATTAAGGTAAGTCTATTATCTGTGGCTGATCGTTATACAATGTAATGATTGCCGTGTATTTTAACTGCATACAAGTCCACATCTCAAAAAAATATGTACTGTGCACTTCTAAATGTATTGGCATGGGCTTCTATAATATCTTTAATGTTTACAGAATACCCACCTCCCATAACTGCTACGATAGGGATGTTATTCAGTTTGGCCTGATTAAATACAAATTTGTCTCTCTTTCTGCATCCTTCTCTGCTTACGGATAGTCGGCCTAGTTTGTCAGTAGAAAGAATATCCACGCCTGATTGAAAGAAGATAATTTCAGGTTGTACATCTTGAATAAGACGCGGCAGTGTTTCCATTAATAATTTCAAGTATGGCTCGTCTTCTATTCTGTCAGGAACACCGATGTCCAGATCGGAAGATTCTTTTCTGTATGGATAATTTTTTTCGCCATGCATACTGAATGTGAATACACGAGGGTCATCGCTGAAGATAAATGCATTTCCATTCCCCTGGTGGACATCCAGGTCTACAAATAAAATTTGACTGACTGTCCCTGCTTTCAACAGAAGATTAGAAGAGATGGCCATATCATTAAATATGCAAAATCCCTCGCCTCTGTCAGCATAAGCATGATGTGTGCCACCAGCTATATTCATAGCTACACCATATTTCAATGCATATAAAGCACACTCATAGGTTCCATATGAAATGGTCCTACCTCTTATTATTAAATCCTCCCTTACAGGAAATCCAATATTGCGTTCTTCTTTCTTAGATAGTGATAAAGTCTTGAGCTTGTGGAGGTAATCCCCGGTATGTGTCAGAAGGATTTGTTCATCTGATAAGCTTCCGGGTGTAAAGAAATTCTCACTATCTATGGTGCCTTCATATATTAATTGCTCAGGCAAGAGTTCATACTTTTCCATCGGGAATCGATGACCTGAAGGTAAACAGTACTTATATATATCTGAGAAGGCGATTTTGAGCATTAATGCGCTGCTGTAATTGGCTTGAAATTTATGCATCTAGTATGCAAATGCTCTACAAATTTAAAATTTATTGCATCTGAATAGGGGTTTTTCGTCTCTCACTTGTCAGTTTATAGTCTCACCCTTCCTTTTAATTTCTTACCAAAAAATACACTTAAAAAAGAAATGATGATCAAACATCTACTAGGTGTAGTGATGCTTATGTGCATTGCCACCATTTCAT
>CAZIMH010000114.1:0-8712 GCA_964540155.1 uncultured Saprospiraceae bacterium | reverse complement strand
AATTCAGACTTTGAATTTGAACATGTAAATGTGGAAGATTTATTTCCAGCTAAGTCTTAATATACAGTTTTGTTGCTCATAGATTCACTTCCTGCTTCCCATCTTGTTAGAATATTCTTAAAACTCACTACACTAATTTTAATCGATTAACTTTATGAATCTAGCCTAATTATTACATCTTAATAACTAAATCATTTTGTTATGAAAACTTCAATTTCTACTTTCATTTTCGTGCTATTGATATCAGGTCTAAATGCACAGTGGGGAGATAATCACATCAAGCTTTCTCACAACATCACTAGTCAAACCAAAGACGTTTCTGATTTCTCAGAGCTCGATATTAGCGAGGATTTTAAGGTGTTTCTGCAATTCTCTGATACTAAAGAAGAAGTTGTCATAGAGACTAATGAAAATTTGCATGATTTGGTTAATGTGGAAAAGATTGGTAAGACCTTAAAGATCAGCACTAAGTCTTATTCCTATACCTATGATAGTCGTAATGATAAAAATGGAAGTGCTAAAGAAAAATTAGTCGCTTATATAACGGTAAAAGAACTGACCAAAGTGAAAGCTGACGAAGACGTGATTATAGAAATGCAAGGGAAGTTATACTCAGATAATTTGACGATTTCCTTAAATGAAGATTCAGAAATGACTGGAGAATTAGAAGTTGGTAATTTAATCGTGAAGTTAGATGAAGATTCTATTCTAGATATCAAAGGCAGTGCAGACCTGATGGATGTGAAAGCAACAGAGGATAGCATCCTTAAGAGCTATGATTTTGTAGTCGGTGACTTGAAGATATTTCTGGATGAAGACTCCAAAGCAAAACTAACCGTCAACGGAGAAATAGACCTTCGTGCTAAAGAAGACAGCTATTTTAATCACAAAGGAAATGGGAGTTTCATTAGAAAAAAACTCACTGGAGACTCCAAGATTAAGTCTTGGTAGCTTTGATTTCTGTTCTTAGTACAAAAGTGTACAGTCTCTAAAAACTATACACTTTTGAACCCCATTACTTCTTTAAGCCTATCTCTCTCAATCTCTCATCCAGATACTCTCCTGCAGTAATTGGGTCATAGCCCAATGGACGTTCATCAGTGATGCAATTGTCGAGACAATTTAGCTTCATCTCGCTTCTTGGATGTAGGAAAAAAGGGATACTTAATCTAGGTACGTGCCACTGATGTTTAGGTGGATTAACCACTCTATGTGTTGTTGATTTGAGATAATTGTTAGTCAGTCTTTGTAGCATATCGCCAACATTGATGACAATCTCGTTCTCTTCTGGCGTGATATCTAACCATTCATTGTCTGCATTAAGCAATTGTAGTCCTCCTGCTGAGGCACCTACAAGTAGCGTAATCAGATTGATGTCTTCATGTTGCTCTGCTCTTATGGCAGACTTAGGCTCATGTGTAATTGGCGGATAATGTATGGTCCTGAGGATAGAATTGCCTTCTACAATGTACTTGTCAAAATAGCCCTCCTCTAGCTCCAGATAAATAGCAATCGCTCTCAATAGATGAGATCCTGAGGTCTCAAAAGCCTTATAAAGTTGCTCAGATAACTCACTGAATTCAGGCACAGCATCCACCCATACATTGTCAGGATATTCAGCTTTTCTTGGATGTTCGGCACCCACATATTGGCCTATTTGGAAAAACTCTTTCAAATCAGCCACTTTAGACTGTTTTGCGTGCTCTGTACCGAAGGCGGTATATCCTCTCTGACCAGCCAATCCCTGAAGCAAATAACCTCTTTTCTTATCCACGGGTAAAGAGAAGAATTTCTTAGAAGCAGCATAAAAATCCTCTACTAGACTTTTAGGGACTCCATGATTGGTTACGCCTACAAAGCCAACTTCATGGAAGGCCTTTCCTAGCTTAGTTATGAATGCTTTTCGCTGTGCTTCGTCCCCGTTTACAAATAAGGATAAATCGACTACGGGTATGTTTCTTTTACTCATATGACTAAAATTCAGTTAATTCAACCATTTCATGACAATTTTAAGGCCATTTTGTAACCTAAAACCCAAAAAAACCGCAAGGATTCAATCAAATTAGGTATAAATTACGTTTTTATGCTAAATAACACCTCTATAGATAGGGGTTAGAAGCTATTTAGATGTCCTTATTGTCAGAGAGTCTTTAAAGAATTTAGACCAAAGCTCAGAAAAAAGAATGCCTGCACCCCTTAATCTAAAACTCTATCTAATTGGTGTATACCTCCTTACATCGATAGGGCTTGCATTTGGCCAATCTCAACCCATTTCCTTCACAGACAATACCGATTTACTTAGAACAGACAATTTCAGCGGTGTTTGCATGGCTATTTCCGATATGGATGGAGATGGCAAAGATGACATCATCCGGTATAATATTGGCCGTGTTCTTAATGTAGAATTTCAGAGAGGACAAAATCAAGACTTTGAACATCGAAATTTCGGTCCAGTAGCTACCTTCTCGGAGTGGGCAACAACCATAGCTGATGTAGACAAGAACGGATATAACGATATTTTGGTAGGTGGGGCTTATGACAATATAAAACTCCTTTACAATTCTAATGGAACCTCCATTAGCAGCACTAACATCGCCAATTCTAACATTTTCGTCCAAGGAACAAACTTTGTAGATATAGATAATGATGGCTGGGTAGACATTTTCGCCTGCGATGATGATGCAGAAAGCAGAAAGTATACTAATGATGGGTCTGGCAGCTTCGATTTCAACTCTAGACTATTAGATACGAGAACGACGCCAGCTAGTGATAATTCGGGAAATTATGCCAGCGCTTGGATAGATTATGATAATGACGATGATTTGGATTTATACATATCTAAATGTAGGATGTCAGCTAATAGTCCAACCGACCCGCGACGCGTCAATCAATTATTCAGAAATAATGGCAATGGCAGCTATACCAATGTGGCCCCTCAGGCTCGAATGGATATAGGTGCTCAGACTTGGCTTACAGAATTTGCAGACATAGATAATGATGGAGACTTAGATGCCTTTGTGGCTAACCACTTCGAGGCGTCACAACTTATGATTAATGATGGCAATGGTCGCTTTACTGATGCTACCTCAGGCAGTGGCCTACTACCTACCTTGGGTGGCAACATCACTATCATTCAGGCAGTGTTCGAGGATTTCAATAATGATGGTTATGTGGATTTGCTCGTAGCAGGGACCAACCATTTCCTTTTCTACAATGATGGAGACGGGACTTTCAGTAGAACTAACCCACTGGGTTCTCAGCAGATTGAGTCATTTGCAGTAGGAGATTTAAATAGTGATGGATTTATGGACATCTATGCAGGCTACGCCGACCTGTTCACTGATCCTAGCAATATACCAGATGCCATGTTTACCAATGATGGCAATAACAACAACTATCTATCAGTAAGGCTAGAAGGGAGAGTTAGTAATATCAATGGTATAGGCGCAAAAATTAAGATAACTGGCTCATTCGGTGAGCAAATTAGAAATGTACAAGCTGGACAAGGTTATGGTGTACATCATTCCTTTACAAAACATTTTGGATTAGGATCAGCAAATGCAGTTTCAAGAATAGAGGTCACTTGGCCCAGTGGAATCCAACAGACAATTAATAATCCACAGATAAATCAAAGCTTAGTCATTATAGAAGAATTGCCTTGTTCTGGGGATTCTTGTAATGACGGGAACGACTGTACGATTAATGACAGGATGGATGACAATTGCGATTGTGTGGGGACACCAGTAGATGCGGATAACGATGGTGTATGTGATTCTGAAGATGTATGTCCGGGCTCAGATGACAGATTTGATGCTGACAACGACGGTATACCTAATGGATGTGATTCCTGTCCTGCTTTGGATAATAGTCTGCTAGGCCAACCTTGCGACGATGGCGACCCTTGCACTACTGGAGAAAGATATGACCAAACATGTAATTGTACAGGCGGACAATTGCTGGATTCTGATAATGATGGGGTGTGTAACCTCTCAGACGTATGCCCAGGTGAAGATGACAGACTAGATGATGACAATGACAATATCCCAGATGGTTGTGACAGTTGTCCTTCATTAGATAATAGATTAATCGGTAGACCATGTGATGATGGCGATGCTTGCACTACAGGAGAAACGTATGACAGTAATTGTGGTTGCACTGGAGGCATATCTGTAGATGCAGATAACGATGGCGTCTGCGCAACCTTAGATGCAGATGACACTGATGCCTGTATACCAAATTCAGCTAATTGTACAGTAACACCACCGCCACCACCTCCCCCAACTACGACAAATCCAGGGGGTTGTAGCTTGATTGATTCTACAAGTTTTGAAAATAACAATCTAGGAATCTGGATTGATGGCGGCGCGAATGCCCGTGTATTTGTGGATGCATCTGTAGCTGCTACTGGAACCCACAGTTATTATATTCATGACGATAATGGAGCAATCTCTTCCTTAACCACGCTACCATTGCAAGCTTTAGGAAGTGATTTTATAAGTTTATCATTCTCTGTATTCCCATTTGCGGTAGAAACTGGTGATAGATTCCATTTAGAAATTACCACAGATGGTGTTAATTATCAACTGGTTCAAACTTATACGGAAGGGAATCAGCTCCGAGATAGAGTTAGATTTAATGAGACGACAGCGATAAGTGGATTCACATTCACAAATTCTACAAGACTAAGATTAAGAAGTGAAACAGATAATACTGAAGACTACTTCATGTTTGATGATGTAGCGATTAGACTCTGTTCAGGTGGTGGTGTAACTAATTGCACACCAGGAGCGCTATGTAATGATAATAATGCCTGTACGACTGGAGAGCGATTTGATGCTAATTGCAACTGCACAGGCGGCCAATTCCAGGACTCAGATAATGATGGAATATGCGACGCTTTTGACAACTGTCCTAATTTCGATAATAGCCTGATAGGTACTCCTTGTAATGATGGGGACCCATGTACAGTAGGTGAAAGATATACAGCGAACTGTGGATGTTCAGGTGGAGTAACTACAGATCAAGATAATGATGGCATCTGTGCCACACAGGATCCAGATGATCAGAATGCCTGCATCCCAAATCCTGGCAATGCAAATTGCCAATCTTCTAATACGAATGGCTGTACTCTCATCAATCTTACAAGTTTCGAAAACGATGACTTAGGTATATGGACAGATGGAGGTGAATCTGCACAAATATTCGATTTCCCGCAGAACGCTAATTCTGGTGTTTCAGTATTCTTTATAAGAGATAACAATGGTAGCGCTTCTAGCTTGATTTCTAGACCCCAAAATTTCTTGAATGTGGATCGTGCTGTTATCAAGGCAAGTATACTACCATTCCAAACCGAAAATGGAGACAGATTCGTGGTAGAGAGTTCTTCTAATGGAAATACATTTACAATCCACCGAACCTTTACCACAGGTGTGAACTTTGTAGATGATCAGAGATTCCAAATGGAGGTTAGCATAGACAATGCTGGGTTCTCTGCACAAACAATATTTAGAATTAGAGCCATTACTTCTAATATCAATGACTTCTTTCTTATAGATGATTTGAGTTTGGAGTCTTGCAGCTTGGTTTGTAACGTCGGAGATGTATGTGATGATGGAAATGACTGTACTGTCGGAGAGAGATTAGATTCCAATTGTAATTGTACAGGTGGTACTATAGTGGATTCTGATAATGATGGGATTTGTGATTCTGAGGATAACTGCCCTAACATCAATAACAATCTTATCGGGCAGCCATGTGATGATGGAGACCCTTGTACTACAGGTGAGGTGATAGATAACAATTGTGGTTGCAGTGGTGGTACTGTGGTGGATAATGATGGAGATGGCATATGCAGTATCTTAGATTCTAATGACAACGACCCTTGTGTCCCTATTTCGAATAATTCTAACTGTATTACCCCTACTAGCAACGAATTGAGCTGTATACAATTGAACGCTACTGGTTTCGAAAACGGCAATCTGGGGATATGGCTAGATGGAGGAATTTCTGCTCGACTATTGAGAAGTGCAGGATTTGCAAATACAGGAGAATACAGTTTTTACATACAAGATAATAATGATGCAGGATCTAGTTTGGTATCACAACCACAAGATTTATCTGCGTATGATGCAGTAAGACTGTCATTCCACTATTTTGCTTTTTCAGTAGAAACAGGAGATAGGTTTGTAGTAGAGATTAATAATGGTACAAATGCATTTTTTCCTGTGGCTACTTATATCCATGGTAGAGACTTCGTAAATGATGACAGAATTAATATCACTTTACAGATAGACAATATCAACTTTAGCAACAATGTTTCTATCCGATTTAGATCCATCTGTGATAGTGCGGCTGACTACATAGTGCTTGACGATATTACCTTAGAAGGATGTACAAGAGGTGGGTTTACGACTTGTAACATTGGCGCACTTTGTAATGACAATGATCCATGCACACAAGGTTCTACCTTGGATGCTAATTGTAATTGTACTGGTGGTACCGTTATAGATAATGATGGAGATGGAGTATGTCAGGTATTTGATCCTAACGATAATGACCCTTGTGTACCTGATGCCTCTAGCGGGAATTGCACAGGAGGTAATGGACCTTCTAACTGTGACCTTGCGTCTTTTACTGGTTTTGAGAATGGAAATCTAGGAATATGGAATGATGGTGGTATCTCTGCTAAACTTCTTAATAGTTCTCAGTTTGCCTCTACAGGTGATTACAGTTATTATATACATGGCAACAACGGCTCTCAGTCTTCAATATTTACCGACAATCTGGATTTAGCAGACTACCAAGCTATTGTATTAAGTTTCAACTACTATCCTTATGATATGGAGAGTGGAGACCGCTTCCATTTAGAGTATAGTCTTAATGGCAGTCCATTCCAACTATTGCAGACCTTTGTATCTGGAGTAGACTTTACAAATGCTGTAGTTCACTCTGAATCCTTGGCTATCTCAGGCGCTCTGTCATCTTCTACAGTGCTACGGTTCAGAGCCGAAAATAATGCTACTGACGATTATATCATGCTAGATGATATCACTATAGAGGTATGTGATCCTAGAAGTCTAAAAGGTGAAAGCCCGACGACGAGATCGCGTTCATTGACTCTATCAGATAAGTATACAGAGGAAGAAGCTGCAACAGCCGCTGACATCATCGGTGAAAATGATACTGAGGTTACTATCTATCCAAATCCAGCCAATGAGTTTATCTTCGTAAATATAGAAGAGGAAGATATCTCTTCTGTAATGACGATATATGATGTTAGCGGAAGAGCCCTTAGGCAAGTAAATCTACATGCTGGCGTTAATGAGATAAACATAGATTATCTCGACGGAGGACAACTATACTTACTTAAAATCAGCAATGCCTCAGGCACTGTAACAAAGAAGATGTACAAAATCTAGCGCCTACTCGGTCTGTATTTCGATTGCTCCAATAGTCGCTGCGCATCTTTAAAAGCCAATAAATCTTTCAACGTAAATTCAGGATGTTTATCCATATATGCTTCTATAATCTTGTAGCCAGAGTACACTGCTGTTCTGCCTGGCGCTATGTCAGGCATACCTTTAGAGGTAGGCGCTGGTTCTAGGTAATTGGCTATCTCTATGTGATTTGTTTCGTAAAGCATTTCTTTTTCCAAAAAGAAGCTCCAAATCTGTAGCTCATTATCCACCACCCAATCCATCTGCGGCTGAGAATACTCCCATAAAAGCGTATCTGGTGTAGACGGAAATAATTGAGTCATTATATAAGCTTTCTTACCTTGATATATCATTTTATCTATAAACCGTTTACCTGTAGGATTACCCAGCAAATCGACGGTCAACATTTCTATAGCTTTCTTTGCTACATATTCTGGTGTGTAGGTGCGGGAAAGATATTTACTGAAGACAGGATTACCTGGATCTATCTTTTTATACTCAAACTTATTACCCAAAAAGAAATCAAGGCCAATGCCAATCGCATCTTTGCCTTCTTCTCCTTCAAATATGAAATTCTGATACCCAAACTCTGACATAAGTGTATAGAACTGTGGTGTCTTTTTCTCTGGAAAGTAGTACTTCAAATACTTTAGGGGTTGTTCCAGTTTTTCTCCGATTTCTTTATCGTTATAGGGGAAGACATGTTTGATTGTGTCTAATAATGAGGCTATACGGGGTTCTTTTCTAAATTCAGAAATACTATTATAAAAAGCAGTTTTATCTGGAGAATATATCCTTATCAATTCTTTGAAATATAAATCTGTCATCTTAGGGTAAGACCCAAGTAGCTGCATATAGCTCGCTTCAGGCTTATCGGGATTAATGCTAGCCAGCCCAGCATCATATCTTATAAGGTCTACTGTCACGTCGATATCTGACACATCGGGTGCAGGCCTTAATAATTTATCTTGACAAGAGACCAATAGAAGGCTAACTAGAAAAATGATATATATTGATTTATAGAATTTCATGTCTGGAGAATTAGCTTTAACCACATTTAGTGGTACAAACATATCATCTCAAGTTATTATTGTGAAATGAAAAGGAAGTCTAGGAGAATTACTTCTTAAGTATTGCTCATAATTTGTATATCAGTTAACCTAAAAGTTGAATGTCCGAATCCAAAAACATGAAGCATCAAGATCTTGATCTACAATTTGTCGATAATTTCACCTCCGCATTGGATGCAGACCCGATTACAGATAATAAGAAGCGG
>CAZIMH010000113.1:0-8746 GCA_964540155.1 uncultured Saprospiraceae bacterium | reverse complement strand
ATGACACCACGTGGTATAGAAACTGCCGTCAGAGAAATGAATCGCAAAAAGTAAAATAGCCCTATTCAGGCACTGTCTACCGTTGAACCGTGAACCGTTGATCCGTACACCTTAATCCCTACACCCGACACCGTTGCACCTTGAACCGCTGAACCATGAACCGAACCTATACCTTACACCCCAAACCTTATACCCCAAACCCTACACCGTTGTCCCTTGAACCTACCTTGAACCGAACCTATACCTTACACCCCAAACCCTACACCGTATAGCCGACACCGTTGTCCCTTGAACCTACCTTGAACCGTGAACCGCCTACGACCACTCCTCCAGCGCTATTGGCGCCGCAACCAACTCATCTGGGATACCAAAAGCATCTACCAACTGTAAAGCATGTGGCTTAATCTCTTGGTACAGTTTTGTAATCATTCTTCTTATGGCCTTGGATTTAGAACCATCCATATAATCACTTTCCAGATACCATCCTCTGTGCTCGTAGATGCTATCTAAGGCATAGAGCTGTACAAGCGTATGAAGTACTTTCTTAGTCTCTGAATCTTGACAATTATCCACATGCTTGTAGAATGAATTTAATGTAACCTGACCGATGTACGCATTTGCCAGATCCATCATATGGTTTTGTACTTTGAGAAAAGCTTCATGGGGATTGACCCCACGTTTGATATATTTTCTCATTCTCTCACTCAAGCTGATAAGTGTCTTTCTGTATCTGTAATTAAAAGCATGAAAATGAAATTTGACATCTAGTAAGTGAGAGGTGTCCGTATTTCTGGTAAAGAGTGGATTATACTCTAGCGCCTCATGCTTTGCCTTCGTAAGGATGAACCTCATGACAGCACGGTAGCCATCATCATGGAACGATTGCTTATAATTGGTCAATGCCCCTTTGGCTACCAGCTGCATCAGTACCGTATTATCTCCTTCAAAAGTGGTGAAGATATCCGTGTCTGCCTTAAGACTGGTAAATCTATTCTCATGCAGGTAGCCTTTACCGCCACAGGCCTCTCGGCATATCTGTATCGTCTTGGTAGCATGCCAGGTAGAAGTGGCTTTGAGCCCGGCGGCTAGTGTCTCCACTTCTCTCATAGTCTCCTCATTACTATTGGTATACATGTCTGCCAAGTCTAATGAGGTAAAGTAGTAGGCGTATGTTTTAGCGAGCTGTGGAAAAAGTCGTTTCTGATGCGTGGGATAGTCGATGATAAGGGTTTCTTTTTGTCCTTCCTTTGGTCCGAATTGTCTTCTTCTATATGCATAACGTAAGGCAATGGTCAGAGCGACTTTAGACGCATTGAGTCCTAGCATCCCTACACATACTCTTCCAGCAACAAGTGCGCCTAAGGTTGTAAAGAATCGGCGCGATGGATTGGCTATAGGACTCTCGTATTCTCCTTGCTCATTTATGGATCCATATCTGTTTAGAAGATTATCTACGGGCACTCTTACTTCGGTATACCAGATCCGGCCATTGTCTACACCATTGAGCCCCATCTTGTGGCCACAGTCTTCTACCTTGATGCCGGGTAATAATTCATGTTTTTCATTTCTGAGTGGGACGAGCACTGTGTGGACGCCTTGATTCTCTCCATCTACGATCAACTGCGCAAATACTGCAGACATTGTACTGTGCATTGCATTACCGATGTACTCTTTGCCAGAGGCATATCTTGGCGAATGAACAATAATTTCTCTGGTACTATGGTCGTAAGTAGCCGTCGTCTCTAAATCCTTTACATTAGAACCATGCCCAGTTTCAGTCATAGCGAAACAGCCTAGTAAGTCTCCTTTGAGCATGGGTTCTATATAAAGTTTGTGATGTTTTTCTGTGCCGAGTTGGAAGACCGCACCACCAAAAAGTCCTACCTGCACCCCAAACTTGATAGCAAGACTTTGGTCTCCATATCCCAAGGTTTCAAAAGCGGCAATATGTTCTCCATACCTCTCCAGTCCACCATATTTCTTAGGAAAAGCATAGGCACTAATCCCTTGTTGGCTAAGCGCGATAAGTCTGTCTTTTGTTTTTTCTCTGAAAGTGGCTTTATCCCAATCATCAGTATAAGCGAATACTGGGTCAGTTAGAATCTGCTTTACTCTATCTCTGATTTCGCCATACTTACCATCAAGGAGACTTTTTATTTCTTCGGTATTGATTTTATTTGATTGAGTACTTTGGCTCAGGTCAGGAAACAATTTCTTTGTTAGTAAGGCTTCACTGCTGTGATTCAGCCCAAGTAGCGCATGCAATTCGGTTAAGGCTTTGTGGGTGCTTGCGTTAACCTGTCCATGCTGATTTTGTTTTCTGGTAATCTCCATACCTAAAGAAATCAGAGACTGTTTTTTCTCATCATCCAGTCCCTCTGCTTGCCGTCTGATCTCATGTGCCCACAGCTTGAATTCATTTTCAGTAGGTGGTGAGAGAGGATCCACCCATTTCAGCAGATACGCTTTGTCGTCTTCTGATAGATGGCTCATGCTCTTTACCTTATCTCTGATTATCGTCAGCTCTGAGGGACTAAGCAGGGAGTCAGACCAGCCAACGTAGAATAAGGGTAGTATGGATATGATGTCTGAAGATAGCTTACGTGTTGTGGACATGGTATCTTAGTTTACGACCAGAAATAAAAATTATTCTCTTCTTTTTTAAAACCAAGAGATGGATATAAATGATTTCCTATCTCATTGGTTTGTTCCGTCTCTAATAAAATACCAGCAGACAGGGTTTGGTTGCTTAATTTCTTAGCTTTTTCTATCAAGGCCTTGGCGATACCCTGTTGTCTGTGCTTTTCAGTGACGTACAGATCATTTAATAGCCACATCCTTTTCATTCTTGTAGATGAGAAAATGGGATATAACTGGGTAAAGCCAGCTAGCACACCATCTAGCTCAGCCACAAAGATGACTGACTCATTAAAATTTAATCTGTCAGTAAGAAAAGATTTGGCTTGAGTGATATCCGATTCTTTGCGATACCATACTCGATAAGCGTCAAATAGTTGTGCAAGCGATTCTATATCCTCTAGACGTCCTCTTCTTATTTTCATGTGAGACTGAGTTTGTTGAGTGTTTGGTGTTCTTCTATGGCCAATTCTATCAGTTTGGTCATGAGCTTTGTTTGTGTGAGTCCTGAAGCCTCCCATAATTTGGGATACATGCTGATATTGGTAAACCCTGGAATGGTATTGACTTCATTGATAATCAGTTGTCCACTTTCCGTCATAAACATATCCACGCGGGTCATGCCTCGACATTCCAGCGCGATGTAGGTTTTCAGCGCCAGTGCTTTAACCCGATCCCTCTCTTCTGAACTTAGAGGTGCAGGTATAAGTAGCTCAGCCCCTTTCTCATCTAGATATTTGCTTTCGTAAGAGTAGAAGTCTTTTTTGGGGACAATCTCTCCTGGTATAGAAGCTTGAGGATTGTGATTGCCTAGAACGGCACATTCTATTTCACGTCCCGCTATCTTCTCTTCTATAATGACTTTAGGATCATACTTAAGCGCAGCATTAAGTCCTTGCTCAAAGGAAGCTTTGTTATCACTGTAAGAAACGCCAACTGAGGATCCTAGATTAGCAGGTTTTATAAATAGTTCTTGTCCGAGCCTGTCCACAGTTTCATTGTAGTCAATGTCAGGATTATGTTGTCTGACCGTCACCCATTTGGCTACAGAGATGCCATTGGATCGGAGAACATGCTTCATGATTTCTTTATCCATTCCTACAGCAGAACCCAATATGCCACAGCCTACACAAGGCAAATCAGCGAGCTTGGCTAGACCTTGGACTGACCCATCTTCCCCATAAGCACCGTGTAGCACTGGAAATAGAACATCTATATCTGATAGTTTGCTTTGGTTAAGCGCTGACACAACACCTTGCTTGTCCGTATTTTGTGAGATAAGAACAGGATTGCTAACGTCAGACATGGATATCTGGCTGGCATTATCTCCTTGCGCTATCTGCATATTACTATCATTAAGATGCCATATACCAGCTTTGTCTATGCCTATTAGTAGGGGTTCGAATTGTGTCTTATCCAGCGACTGGTAGACATTCTGTGCAGATAGTAATGAGATGTTATGTTCAGGCGACCGACCACCAAAGAGGATGGCCACTTTTATTCTTTTATTTCTGTCCAATTCGGATAATAGTTGACTTACAAATAAATACTTGACACTTTTAATTCAATGAGTGCAAAGTTACTGGACCTTCATGGTAAGATGCTAACCAGCTTGCATTTAAATAACAAGCATAAAAAAAAAGTAGGGTCTCGATAAATCGAAACCCTACTGTTGAACTTTATGTTAAATAAAAAGACTAGACGCTTACTGTCTTGGTCTAGCTTCTTTAACTACGATGTTTCTACCATCTATTTCCGATTCGTTTAAAGCTGCAATAGCTTTTTCGCCTTCAGAAGAGTCAGGCATTTCTACAAAGCCATACCCTTTTGAGTTGCCAGTGTCTCTGTCAAAAATAATTTTTACAGAGTCTACAGTGCCAAATTGCTCAAAAGCAGATCTTACTGTGTTGTCATCAGTATTGTAGTTTAATTTGGCTACAAAAATGTTCATTTCAAAAAAATTAAAAAAGTTAAGTAAATAATGATTTTAAGTAGCTAGATACAATACACATAAAAAGCGATTAAAAGCTCGAAAAAAACCATTTTAAAATAAAAAGTAAATGAAGACCAACATTTTAGTCATCTTACACATATGAAGATACAGTCATTATCAGTCAAAAGTTCAGATTACTGTAAGATTTCTTACAATATCTTAAAATATCAGGTTGATTTACTGATTGTTATGCTGATGTGAGGCGCTAATTAGGCTATAAATGTGGGCTGAGGCGACCAGTACACCACCTAGTACAATAACCACTGTTCCATAAGTTGCTATCATATGATGCATTAGAATCAAGAGCAAGCCAAGCAAGGATAAGTAGAAAGGGACTCTTTGTGTACGATCTTTCATATAAGGCCTCCATATAGATACATATACAAAGACTAAGGTTGCGAGTATAACAGCTATTTCGAATATTGGATTGGCTAAGAATGAATGTGAGCCTATCATACCAGAGGATAATACAAAAGGCAATACAGCGCAGTGGACTGCACATATCAATGAGGTAGAAGTGCCTAGAAAATCAATTTTGTTATTCGAAAACTTCAAACTTACGTTGATTTGTTATGCTTTGAAGATGCAATAATGTTGCAATAATACGAATGATCCATCAAAACCACCTACTTTTGTTGCATGTCAGATAGTAATAATGGACAAATATTGCGTAAAGCAGGCTTAAGAGTTACTCCATTTAGAGTCAAAGTCTTAGATATCTTTCAATCTCACACGCATGCCGCAGTAAAGAACCAAGACTTGGAAGCGCAACTAGGCCCGCATGATCGGATTACCTTGTATCGCACCTTACGTTCATTTGAGGAAAAGCAGATTATACACAGAGTCACAGACGAAAGCAATGACCTTAAATATGCACTCTGTCACCAGGATTGTGAAGTACATAGAGATAGTGTTAATCATCCTCATTTCCTATGCAATGATTGTGGTCGTACTTACTGTTTGGACTCGATTGGGGAGTTGGCTATCAACATACCTGAGAACTATAAGATAAATAGTATACAAGTTGCCTTATCCGGGGTTTGCGATCAGTGTAATTAGTGATTTTAACATTTTTGGCTAGTTTTTTGATGTCTCTTGGTTTGAGAAATAACCTGAGATATGATACACTTATTGAAAATCAGTGCTACACTGTTTATTCTTCTACTACCATTTATAACTTCTGCACAGGAAGGGATTTGGCTGACGACGCTTGAAAATAGAGAGCAGCTAAACCACATCAGACAACTAGATAATGGCAATTTTTTGGTTTCCGGTCGGACTTTTGAAGTTGGGGCCAGAGCAGATTTAGTTATTCTATTTGATATAAATGGAGAAGAACTTACTAGAAAGTCGCTTTGCGAAGATTGCTCATTGGCAGAAATTGTGTACACCAATGAAAACTCTTTAGGCGAGCTAATTCATTACTTCAGTAATGGAGATGTATACAGGTCTACACCAGATTTGTCCGAATCGGAGTTGATTTTTAATATCAAAGAAGGAGAATTTGAGACTGTAGATGTCTATGATTATTGGGAGAATGGCAACTGGGTCGTTCTAACATCTACTGCTGTTAGTAATGGTGTAAGAGGTATCTTATATACCCTGATGGATGCATCTAAAGTAGGTGTTGCAGAAAGAACATTTAATACTAATGCACCAGATATAACAGGGTCTATAGGCATAGGCAGATTTGCTGATTTAAGCTTCATAGATGGATTTAATGTTCTAGATGATAATGGCGTGAATATTGGCCAGCTAGACAAGCATGACATAAGAGGAAACCTATTGTGGTCTAGAGAAGTAGGTACGGATATAGAATTGACCACAGCTATCGCTTCTTACTTAGGAAACGTATTTGTAGCAGGTGTGGTCCAGGACGAAGAGGATGATTCACATATGCAAGGATTTATAGTCAAGTATGATATTGATGGAAATTTCCTTTGGGAGCAAAGATTTGATTCCCCCTTCATAGAAGACAGAAGTTTTGAAGAATCTTCACTGAGGATAAATAGGATAGAGAAAATAGATATCAATAGATTCTTACTTGTGGCGGATGCAGCTGGCGTCTCCAGGTCAGGCCGTGTCTCAGAGTCAATGTTGATTCATATGGATCCTGATGGGAATGTGACTGATGAATTCAGATTTTCTGCAATAACAGATGTCAATTCTGCTGTAGATATGGTATGGAGTAGCTTAGGTGACCCTATCTTACTCGCTAACGCTTTCAATGGTAACAGTGCGGCAGGTTCATATCTGACCATAGGTAGATTTCCTACATCTTCAGTAGTAGAGAGCTTACCACAATCGATAGAGGTATATCCTAATCCAGCGATTGATATTCTCGTAATAAATAGTGCTGAGCTCAATCTATCAGAGGCTGTATTTTCTATATATGGGATAGATGGCCAACTGATAACTGAAATGCCTGGGAGCGATAGGGTAGATATTTCCACATTAGAAAATGGTATGTATCACCTCGTGATTGCTTCAGAAGAATCTAAGTACAGAACGACTTTTGTCAAAACTAAATAAGATAGCTTAGGCTATAAAATTTAATAAGGCTAATAAGAAATAAAGAGAGGCGTAGAAGAAATTCTACGCCTCTGCTGTTTTGATTCAAACAGTAATGCGGCTCAAAAATGAACCCTCAATCGTAAATCAAGCGATCTTGTATATATCTGTAGGAGTCTCACAGATGATGGCCTGAGATCCCTTCATAGCGATAGGATGACGAATGAGGTCTGGATTGTTTTGAAGTATATTAAGCCAGCCATGCATGTTGAAATCTTTCCCTTTTATATTGGCTTGGTAATAAGGATGTGCTTTATTCAATATCTCTTTTGGATGCTTATCCAGTGAATTTAGAATGCCTCGCCATAGCGTGGTGGTGGCACTATTCTTACTATGATCGTACGTCTTCAGCTTGTGGCCTGTGCTTCTGGCAAAGGCTATCGTTTTTCTATCGGTACTGGATTTGGAATCATAAAAAATCAATAATTCTCTATCATGTGTTTTCATCCGATAATTTTAATTATATCCTAATTATACGAATAAAATTTTACAATCTCATCATATTGTAAATTAATAATATAGTAATTGGATGTAATTAATAAATATTATACTGTTTAGGACTAGATGATATGTCCCTTCATAATCAAGCCATTAAGTATTAGATATCTATAATATGTGTCTAATATGCCCTCAAAACCAATATAATTAGGCAAAGAATATATATGGTATAATAATATCTTTTTATATCTTTTCTTTTCAATTGATTATTTCGCATTATCTAACCAAACAGTATTTATTATGGTAATTACTACAAAAAACATACGGAACATATGCCTCCTAGGGCATTCAGGTTCCGGCAAAACCACCTTTGCAGAGACGATGTTGTTCGAGTCAGACTCTATCAATAGGAGAGGAACAGTAGAAGCAGGAACGACTGTGTCTGATTACACCAATATTGAGAAGGAGAGAGGTAATTCTGTGTTCACGACATTGATGCATACTCACTGGAGGAATTGCAAAATAAATATTCTAGATACGCCTGGATTAGATGATTTCAATGCGGAGGTCATTTCATCTCTCAAAGTTTGTGATACGGCCCTTGTCTTACTCAATGCTGCTCAAGGAGTAGAGGTAGGTACAGAGTTAGTATGGTCCTATATACAAGACTACAATACGCCGACAATGTTTGTAGTGAATCAGCTAGACCATGATAAAGCAGATTACGATGTCGCACTAGACCAAGCCAAAGCCAGATTTGGCTCTAAGGTGATTCCTGTCCAATTTCCAGTCAATAATGGCAAAGGATTCGACAGCATAGTCGATGCCCTAAGAATGGTCATGTATGTCTTTCCCGAAAACGGCGGCAAACCCGAAAAACAAGATATCCCAGAAGCTCATATGGAACGAGCCCAAAATATGCACAACCTACTTGTAGAAGCTGCAGCAGAAAATGATGAGACGCTGATGGAGAAGTTTTTTGATGCTGGCAGTTTGAATGAAGCAGAGTTGGCAGAAGGGCTTACCATCGCACTAGCTAATCAACAGATTTTTCCCGTATTCTGCTGTTCTTCCATCAAGAATATGGGTAGTGGTCGTATCATGGGG
>CAZIMH010000112.1:0-8818 GCA_964540155.1 uncultured Saprospiraceae bacterium | reverse complement strand
ACATAAGACCATTTGACTGAAGTATGGTCCTAATATTATTGGCATTAATTTCCTGACTTTCCTGAGCGAAGACTGAATAGCTACATAGTACTATCAAAAATGGAATTAGTTTATTCATAATCTCATGTGTTGTATAATAATTAATAAGATCTATCTTTCTAAAACTGACTGGCAATCAACAAGTTGATATCCTGATATTTCATATTGAATCTCTTGGATAAGTATTGATTGGTGATGGCTCCTTTGTAGGTGTAGATACCACTTCTTAGACTTTGACCTTCATATAGTAATCCTTCAAATGAGCCGTATTCACCAGCTTTGATTAGGATAGGTGTAATAATATTGGACATCGCGGCCGAGGCAGTTCGAGGAACTTTGGAAGCTATATTTGGTACCCCATAATGAATAACACCATGGACATCGCGAGTTGGGTTTTTATGGTCTGTGACTTCAGATGTCTCTATACATCCACCTTGATCTATACTCACATCTATAATCACTGATCCAGGTTTCATCTTAGAGACCATCTCCTCAGTGACGAGAATAGGAGAGCGACCAGTCTTAGAGTGGACAGCCCCTATAACCACATCAGCACTTAATAATTGGTAACCGAGATAAACTGGATTGAATGTAGAGGTGTGCAATTGTCTGCCGATTAAGTTTTGTATCCTCATCAGCTTAGTGATATCATTGTCAAAAATTCTGACAGAAGCACCTAGTCCCAAGGCCGTCTTAGTAGCATATTCTGCGACGACACCTGCACCTAGAATAACCACTTTGGCAGGCGGTACACCTGATACTCCTCCTAAGAGAATGCCTCTACCGCCCTTACCATAACTCAATAATTCTGCCGCTGTAAATACGGAAGCCATTCCCGCAATCTCACTCATAATTCTCACCAGTGGGAAAGAGCCACTCTCTCCAGCCAGATATTCCATAGCAATAGCAATGATTCTTTTCTTCTTGAGTTTTTGAAGAAAGGTCTCTTTCATCTTAGGCAACATTATCGGGGAGATAAGGATACTGCCTTCACTCATCATATCTATCTCCTCCTCAGTCGGTGGAGAAGCCTTGACAACAACAAGGCACTGAAGAACCTTTTTCTTATCAGGTGTTAGTTCTGCACCTGCCTCAGCATAATCATGATCGGAAAAATTAGATCTATCGCCAGCACCTTGCTCTACCACGACCTTATGACCATGACCTATGAGCAAGCGCAAGGAATTAGGAATTATGGGAATACGATTCTCATCACTGCTATCTTCTTTAGGCATGCCGATAGTGATGCTTTTGGATTTTTCGCTGACTTCTAATACTTCGGCTTGGGTCTGATATTGACCCTCTGTAAAAAACTCTGAGAAACTGAACTTCCTCTTATCTATAGACATGTATTTCCTCTTAGTGCAACTAACAAGATACTCAGAAAACCACTTATTTAATAATTTTACCTAATCAAGGTAGGATGACAGCATAAGGTACTAGTAATCAGACATGTTAAAATCCTTCATCAGATGACAAAACTATCCTTCTCATTCCCTTACTATCTAGGGAAATATGGATGATATGATAAGGCGGCTCTATCCAATCAAGAATTAGCTCTGGCCACTCTATGAAGCATCTCCTGCCACTGTAGAGCATCTCTTCTAAGCCCAGATTAAAGGCTTCTTCAGCATTCTGTAACCTATATAAATCCATGTGATATAAGTAAGTATCAGCGACCAAATACTTATTGACTAAGGCATAGCTGGGGCTGCTGCCCGTGTCAGAACTACCCATCTGGCTGAGTAGTGCCTTCACCAGCGTTGTTTTGCCAGCACCTAAATCCCCTTTAAGTAATACGATATTGAATTCTAGTATGGACAATAATTGCTTGGCTGTTGACGGAAGATTATCCAGATTTACGCCACTTATTGTCTTTACCTGCTTCATTATTAGCTATATATCGTCCTGTATGCTACTTGTATCAAAGTTATCTATCTTTCATACATTCTTGGCTACCCTTGTACGTTTAAAATGAAGACCTTTAAGGACTGTATCTTTGCTTGGCTGAAATAAGCAAGATTTTTAATTCAATGGAGATATATAAAAACAAGTCTATATGGAAATGGTTGCTTGGCATCTTGGGATTCCTGATAGTGATCATCTCTATGATATATGCCCAGTATCTAGCCAAGAATTTAGCAGAAAGAGAAATCCAATCAGTCGAACTTTATGCAGATGCTATAAAATCTATATCCACATCGGAAGATGTTAATGGTCTTGTTATAGAGAGTAAAATAACTGAGAATTTTTATTCCATCCCCATTATCCTAGAGAATGAGCAAGGTCAACTGAAAGGGGCCAATTATGGGTCAGACGGAGAAGAGGTGACTGACCAATCATTTTTGCAAAAGAAGAAAGAACATATCTTGAAGAATGGTTATGAGCCCATAGAAGTCACTGGTTATGCTAAATGGATCTATTATGAGAATTCTAAGTTATACAGACGCATTTCATTATTCCCATTGGTTCAGATTTTGCTTATATCCACTTTTATGCTTTTTGGTTATTACGTCTTCTCTACCTCTAGAAAATCAGAACAGAATAGAGTATGGGCGGGTATGGCCAAAGAGACTGCGCATCAATTAGGCACTCCCATTTCTGCTATTTTAGGATGGATCGCACATCTCAGGGAGTCGGCTGCAAATGACCCTGAGCAGATGGAAGTGGTCAACGAATTACGTAATGACGTCACGAGACTAGAACTGATAGCTGACAGATTCTCTAAAATCGGTTCTAAGCCGGAGCTGAAAGAAACAGACTTAGTGGATAAGTTGCTGAGTAATAAAGAGTATATGGAAAGAAGAGCGCCTGCTAAAGTCAAATTCATTTTTCCAGAAAAAACAAATCCAGCAGTCAATGTCCAAATCAATTCTCATTTATTTGATTGGGTCATAGAAAACTTATTACGAAATGCCCTTGATTCTATGGAAGGGAAAGGACAAATTAAAGTCGATATCGCTCAGCACAAATCCTATGTGGAGATCGATATTTCAGATACAGGCAAAGGCATACCTGCCAACAAACAGAAGAAAGTTTTTGAGCCAGGATTTACGACAAAAAAAAGAGGCTGGGGACTAGGACTTTCTCTTGCTAAAAGAATCATAGAGCAGTATCATAAAGGAAAAATATTTGTGAAGCATTCGAAAATAAATGAAGGGACGACATTTTCTATACAGCTACCTTCTGTGTAGTATTTGGGCAGGCACGTTGTCTGCGCAGAGCCTCCACATTGTGGATGAACAGAGACTACCACTTATTGGTGTCCATGTGTATAGTGCACATGGCGCTGGCATTAGTGATGTTGGAGGTGTATGTATCATAGACTGGGCTACGCAGGGCGATACGCTAACGCTGGAATATCTGGGGTATAATGATAAGCAGATTTTAGCACCAGGAAGCGATGAACGCATACAAGTGCAGATGATACCTAATGATGAAATCATAGAAGAAATAGTCATTATAGGCCGATCTGATGCAAGAGATATTGACCTTCCTTATGCGATTTCAAGAATTAAGGGCGAAGAAATATTCAAGCATAATGTCCAGAATAGTGCGGATGCCTTAGAGCTAGGCTCGGCGGCTTATGTGCAGAGAAGTCAGTTGGGTGGTGGCAGCCCAGTGCTCAGAGGCTTTGAAGCGAATAAAGTGCTGCTGGTAGTAGATGGTGTCAGGCTCAATAATGCCATCTATAGAAATGGCCATCTGCAGAATGCCATAACGATAGATCCTGCGATACTCCAGCAAGTAGAAGTCATATATGGTGCAGGCAGCTTATTATATGGGAGTGAAGCCTTAGGTGGCGTCATACACTATAGAACTAAATCACCGCTGCTCGCCTTCTCAGATGAACGTGATGGCTTGCATAACATCAATGCCTACATAAGATATAATTCTGCAGATCAAGAGCGGGCTTACCATATAGACCATACCTACTCTACGAGAAGATTTGGGATACTGACAAGCTTTAGCAGTTCTACCAGAGATGACCTCAGAGCTGGTCGGGTGAGACCAGAAGCCTATCCAGATTTTGGACGCCGTTCGTTTTTTGTAAGACCAGCAACCGTCTTGGGTGAAGCCGACGAAATAATTACGAATGCTGATGATGCCGTACAAGTAGGGACTGGATATACCCAATGGGATTTCACACAGAAATATGTTTTTGATATAAATGATAAATTGAGAACGACTCTAAATTTGCAATACTCCACAAGTAATGACATACCCAGATATGACAATCTGATAGAGGTTAGAAATGGGCAGCCAAGATTTGCTGAATGGTTCTATGGTCCGCAAGATAGATTGCTGATATCTCCTAGAGTAGACTGGAAGGCGAATAATACTTTATTTGATAAAGCCACCGTTATTGCATCCTATCAGAATATAGAAGAAAGTCGAATTAGCCGAGCCTTTGGTCAAGAGATAAGAGAATCACAGATAGAAGACGTTGATGTCTATGGGGTAACGCTAGATTTGAATAAGCGGTTGACATCAAACCAAAAATTGACTTATGGTGCAGACTTACATCACAATGATGTCAGTTCTACTGCTTTCGGTGAGAGTTCTGATGTGATATTGCCTATACTTACTCGTTATCCGAGCGCAGGCAGCCAACTCACTAACTATGGTGTATATGCTCAGCATAACTGGCAAAATCAAGATTCCAGTTTAGTTTGGATAAATGGTGTACGCTGGTCTGGACAAAGGACTTCATTATTGTTTAGCAGAGAAGACCCCATAGTCTGGCCAGAGCATTTCTTTGAAGGCATCACGAATATCAGCAGTGCACTTGTGGGTATTTCTGGTTTGAATATTAAGTCTGGTCCTTATGTAGCCAAGTTATCAACAGGTACAGCTTTCCGTTCACCTAATGTAGATGATTTGGCTAAGATCAGAGTTAATGGCGATGAGATTACAGTACCCAATCCTGACTTGGCACCAGAAAGGGTGTGGAATAATGAAGTTACCGTTGGTTATCAATCGCCACATATAACTATTGGGCTTACTGGATTTTACACTCGACTAAGCAGTGCTATTGTCAGATCTAACTTCACACTCCCAGACGGCAGCCCTACTTTCTTCAATGGTATAGATACACTGGCAGTCACTGCTAATATTAACGCTGAGAGTGGCAGAGTGAGAGGGTTATCAGCACAGCTCAAAACCAGTTACAAGCACTTCAGTTTTGATGCAGGATTCAATGTGCAGAGTGGCTTAGCTAGAGATAGCGAAGGCAATGAATCACCTCTAGGGCATATACCTCCAATTTACGGGCATACAAAACTGAACTTTGATAAAGGGGCTTTATCACTATTTCTTCGGCATAGGTATAACGGCTGGAAACGAATAGAAGATTTTGGTGGCAGTGTGGATAATCCAGAATTGGCAACAGCAGATGGGTCTCCTTCATTTCATGTATTTGGTATCGGTGGTTCATTCCAATTGCCTTATAATCTGACCTTGAACGTAGCTTTAGAGAATATCGCAGATTTACATTATAGGCCCTTTGCATCTAGTGTGAGCGGTGCGGGGCGCCATGTAGCAGTTGGCGTTAGATATGGTGGCGGATTCTAGCGTTTTTCGGCTATAGCTAAACTAAAAGCAGTATTATACACATAGCCATAATTGCTATATAAGCTGTCTGAGGCTTAATCTTACGTTAAAAAAAGTATAATTCGATTCCAAAGGCTACTTTTGCAGCGAAATTACCGTCAATGTTAACGTGAAGAACATTAATATTACCCAAGAATAATAAGATTACAAACATGAATAAAATTCTAAAATCACTTTTCATTGGATTGGCATTAATAGCTGTCAGTTCACTACAAGCGCAGAAATTTGGATATATCAATTCTGCAGAATTACTTGCTGAAGTACCTGCTGTAAAAGCAGCGGATAGCGAGTTAGAAACTTACCAAGCTCAACTTGTTAAATCAGGTGAGGAAATGGTGAAGAAATTAGAAGCTAAGTTTCAAGCCTATTCTAGAGAAGCTCAAGAAGGACTCCTTTCCCAGGTGCAAATGCAGAAGAAAGAAGAAGAGTTAGGCATAGAGCAGCAAAAGATTCAGAAATACGAACTAGAAGTACAAAACAAAATTCTAGCTAAAAGAGAAGAACTGTATAAGCCTATCCTAGATAAGGTAAAGGTGACTATAGAGAACGTAGGCAAAGAAAATGGCTACACAATGATATTTGATACGAGCACAGGGACTATCCTACATGCAAATGATGGAGACAATGTCATGTCTCTAGTCAAAGCAAAAATGGGTATGTAAGATTTATACTCGAAATATAAAAATGGTCGTCAACTCGAAAGTTGACGACCATTTTTTTTAGGTAGAAGTATTTAATACGCCTCCTTAAAAGCCTTTACCACCTTAAAGTGCTCACGAAATTTCGTCAGGCCCTCTTTGAGAGATAACGGCCTTATGCCTTTGCCTAGATTATACTTACATACCTGGTACATCCTTCTAAAGTGATAATATTGTGTCTTCCATGCATAGAGGATGGAATACTTAGGATCATAGATATGGGCTGGTTCGCTGAAGGCGCCATTAATTTCGAGTACTTTGAAATCATTATGTATTTGATTGTCTACTGCATGAGAGTACTTAAGGTCGACTCTTCCGTAATAGATGCCAGATAGCTGAGATAATAAGGATTTAATTTTTTGCTTCAGGTCATCATTATTAAATTCTTGACCATCTAGAAAAGTGGTGCCAAGAGAATGGTTTCCTATCTTTTCTACTTCATATAATTCTCCCTCTGCTAGTACGCGATTAAGCTCATCTGCATTCCATACTTCTAGCCTTTTATACTGCATGGCATACCGTGGGATGGCTAACATCAATTCTCCAATGGTCTTTTTCCCATCCCCCCTGACGGTGATAAATGCTTTCTTGACGATACTTGTTATATCAAATGCGCCAGTTTCTGGATTCTTAATGAAGAATACGCCTAGCTCATTATCATAATCTATAAATTCTTGTATAAGATAAGTCGACTGAATATCTTCCAAAAAGTCGATTAATTCCTTCTTTGAATAAAGCACTTTGAGCCCTGCACCTCTGAGTCCCAGATTGGGTTTTGCTAACACAGGATAACTCAGCTTATTATCTGACATCCAGCGCCACAGTCCGTTAATATCCTGACCTACCCCTATGGTATATGTGGCAGGAATAAATTCGGGTGGTAGTCGGTTATATATTTCATCCTTTGGTGCTAAAAAGGCGCCCCCGTTTGTCATGTCAGGATTGACTGAGGTAAAATAGAAAATGGATCTAAGACGAATGCTATATCCAAGATACAGGAAGATGAATGGGAAATAGACGACCCAGGTGGGCCAGTACTCCCAATGTCGGAACTTGTGCCATATGATGCCTAGATTACTCATGCCATCATTCTCAAATCTTTGCTGACCAAAGATGTTTGCGTTTGACTAATCTGCATGGTAGATACACTGACTGTTCTAATTTGCGGAATAAGGAAACCTTGTGTATTGTCTTCATAATAATAGTTGTTATGAAAATCAAACACGTCTTTCCTAGTCAAATTAGATAAAGACATAAATGTGGCTTTAATCCCTTTATAATAATCCCTTTGGTATAAGGTAGTAGACATCCAGAAGTGTCTGGTAGTTGGATCTAATTCCGTTGTTGTTTTAGAGCGACCATCCCATACATTTTCAAACAGTATTCTTTCGCTCGAAAAATAAATAAGGGTAAATGGTTCTATATTATCTAAGTCTATCGCAGACCATGCTTCTTGAGGATTATCAGAAGACAACAACTCCAAGAAAATTAATCCACGACTCTTTCTGTAAGGCGGCTGACGGCGATGATTTTCAAATCCACCATTGAGCAAGACCATGGCATTTTGCTTATCATCATGTGCTATCCAAGTACCCCCTGCCACATCTTTAGGGTAAGTCAATATGCGGTGATGGTGTTTGTACGTCTGTATGGGCTGTGGTTCTTGACGCTGGATACTTTCATCTCTATTAGAAGTGATGAGAGTATAATCATCCAAGGGAACAAATGAAACAAGACACATAACTACTGGCTATAATTAATGGTAGATCTGGCATAGCCAAAGTGCTCGTGTAGCTCTACACAAGAAAGGCTCTTAATGATGGGTTTTATTATCGCTTTGTGATGTACAATATGCTCTAGTTGATATAGTAACTCTCTGTTATATGAGGTCTGGAATGGTTGGTCATAAGATTTTAGGGTCAATGGCTTGTCTGCTTTCTTATAGTTAGTCTGTAGGTAGCTAATTTTTTTTGTGGCAAACGCCAAATCAGTTTCTATCCTTATATCTCGGGCCCTAAGTGAATAATCTATTTCAGCAGCTTCATAGTCATTTATCAGAAGAGTAAAAATCTCCACTATGTGCCTTAAATGCTGTCCTATAGAAGCACCACTATCCTCGCAAACATGGGTAAAAGTAGTCTGGTCTAAGCACTCAAGCAATGATTTAAGTTCTGAAAGCTGACTGTCTATTTCAGAGTACAGGTCTATTTTAGGTTGAGATTCGATAAATAATGGAATTTAAGGATGAATAAAGCACTAAATATACCAAAGGAATTGATACACATAGGTATTCTAGAGGATGTTTTAAGACATTCTGCCTATCCCAAGAATGGGCCATAAGTATAACAAAGAGGCAAACCTAGAATCCTAGAGCATATATCCCTATGCTGATATTGTAACTTAACCAGTGGAGATAACACCATATTTAGGTAGCAGAATGCCACGCTAATTGTTGTCGTAGACCTTTA
>CAZIMH010000111.1:0-8860 GCA_964540155.1 uncultured Saprospiraceae bacterium | reverse complement strand
AACCAAGGGAAATTTGTTAATATTTATGTGAATGGCTGACAGAATTATCGTAATCGCCACTTTAGAATTAGTGGGCGACAATTTATCTGAATTACAAGCTGTTGTTACAGAATTACAACAGCATTGCAAAAAGACTGAAGAAGGTATGCTCCAGTATGACTGGTACAAGGCAGATAATTCCAGCACCCTCAAAGTATTGGAAACCTATGTCGACTCAGAAGCAGTACTTTTTCATTTTGATAATTACAAATCATTTGCCCCCAGACTTAGTGAATTCAGAACTTTTGTAAGCTTAGAGGTATATGGAAATGCAAGTAATGCGCTAAGAAAACGTGTAGAGAAGATTAACGCTATACACTATAGTGCCTTCGCTACGCTGAATAAGTTATGCAATAGTACGTAAGGTTTAAGGCATTATAACACTTCTATCAAAAAATCTGTCTGCTTCCTTTCCTTATTTGTCCGCTACAGCGATGAATTAGTCTGATATATGACGTGCACTACAAACAGACTATGTGAATTTTTAATAAATTTACCCAGCCCAGTATGACAACAACATTTAAGATATCGCTTACTCTGTTATTGCTATCCATTTCTATTGGACTAGCAGGCCAAAATAAAATTCTAGATTTCCTTACTGTACATCCGAATAAGAAAGCAGTCCAAAAAGATAGTAGCATATATCCAGCCAAGGCAATCTTTACACCTGTCATCTCTTTTGCGCCAGAGACGAACCTCAGCTTAGGAGTAGGTATGAAAGGACTTTTCAAGATGAAAGGTTCAGGAGATGAGACCAGAACATCTAATCTGCCACTGACTGTACAGTATACAATAGAGAATAAGTATCTTTTCTTTTCTGGTTTTGAGATATTCTCACCTCAAGAAAGATATGTGCTCACGGGAAACATAAGGATACAATCATTTCCAAGTCTCTTTTTTGGAATAGGTAGGGATACACCAAAATCAAATGAAGAAGCATTCGATTACAGTCAGATCCTATTAGAGCCGATCTTTCTGAAGAAATTGTTTAGGAGGTACCTCTTTTTTGGTGGAGGGATACGATTTAACAGGATAAGTAAGGTGGAAGCCTTGCCAAATGGATTGCTAGAAAGTAGTACTCAGTCTGGTGCTTTAGGTTCGACATCTTCTGGTCTGCAGTTGGCCATGCTATATGACAGTAGAGATAACATCCTGAATGCTAGTAAAGGCTTATTCGTAAGTTTGACGCATGGATTTTATGGCAGCTGGATAGGTTCTTCACATGATTTTCAGCTGACCAAGTTAGATTTAAGATATTTTATACAGCCTTTAGGCAATGCTTCCAGTATATTGGGATTCCACTTTTTCTCACAATTCAGTAAGGGTGATACACCATTGCAAGAGCTGGGACAACTTGGAGGTCAATTTATCATGCGTGGTTATTTTGAAGGTCGGTTTACTGATCGCCACCTGATGGCATCCCAAATAGAATGGCGACAAAAATTATCTCACAGATGGGGTGCAGTAGCCTTTATTGGTGTAGGTGATGTTGCCTCTTCACTTGATGGATTTGATTTAAGTACTCTGAGAACTTCTTATGGTGTCGGTCTAAGGTTTTTAGTGGATGAAGAAGAAAATTTGAATTTGAGGATGGACTTAGGTTTCGGTAATGAAAAGGCCAACTATTATTTCAAAATCGCAGAAGCATTTTAATAATAAACAGGTAGGATAAATTAAATTATGAGAAAAATCCAGATTGTCATCCTATTTATATTAACAAACTCAGTTTGTGTACCTGCCCTTCTACTGAGTCAAGATGCGGCAACCTTGGAGAAAGACACTGAGGTGAAAACAGAAAAAGATTCTTTAGTATGGGACAACTCCATACTCCCAGTCGCTTTCTATCTGCCAGAAACAAGTTTTGCTGCTGGTGCAACAGGCATATTATCATTCAAAAAATCTTCACAGGCTGAAGACGAAAGACCCTCTCAGCTTTTATTTGCAACCATCTATACGCTTAAGAAACAGCTTGAGATACTTGGTACTTTTGAGTTCTATGCTGATAAGAGGAAGCACAGGCTCAAAGGGGAGTGGGGATATTACAGGTACTCATATAATTACTTTGGAATAGGCGCAGACTCTAGAGCTGAAGATTTGGAAAAGTACTATGTGAATTTTCCGAGATTCCATTTGAGTTATTCGAGAAAAATATTTGGCATATTCAATCTGGGAGTAGGCTACAGAATGGATAATTTCAACATGCAAGAAAGAGAGGAAAATGGACTACTTCTCAGAGACAGGCCTGTGGGTTGGGATGGCGGTTTTAAGTCGAATTACGAAGTCAATTTTTTCGTAGATACTAGAGATAATATTAATGCGCCTTACCGCGGCTTCTATGCCGAAGTCGTTTTCCAGGGAAGTATGGAGTTTTTCTTTTCAGATTATGATTTTCGGAAATTGGATGTAGACGTTAGATACTTCATGCCTTTTAAAAATGACTGGACCTTAGGACACCAACTGTGGATCACACATTCTACCCCTGGGGCACCATTCTACGAAGTGGGACATATTTCTACAGCCAGTCGATCTCGTGGTTTTGATGATAGAAGATTCATTGCCTATAGGATGGCCACTTATCAATCAGAATTGCGATTCCCTATTTTCAAAAGACTTAGAGGCAGTGCTTTTTATACTTATAATCTTTTGCCAGAAAGTTGGTCTGCTCCTTTTGCGGATAGAGAATATTTCAGCTATGGCATAGGTTTTCGATATTATATCATAGAGGAATCGAGAGCTGGATTAAGGTTTGATGTTGCTCGAGGTGATGGCCGATATAACTTCTATCTTACATTTAATGAAGCTTTCTAACGGCATCATAAAGAAGCAGAAAAATTCCAATTTCTTAAGTTTATGCTAATGGATGTATATGTCCCAGAAATAGTCAATGAACTAAAAGAATTTTATGAAGATAGATTAGTTGACCTAAAGTCATACGACACTATACATGAGCATCTTAGTGCTATTGCTATTCGAATGTATGAGGGTATAAAACAAAACCTTCCTTTCATTAAAACTGAAATTAGTAATTACCATATAGATTACTTGGGGAAAGAACAACTCATCGAGCTTAATCAATTTACACTTAAAGATTGCCAGCAAACAATTGCAAATGAATATGGATTTCCTACTTGGGAGATCTTGCATCGGCAAACTGATATAGAATACAATTACAATTTTGAGACAGCTATCAACTTGATGTTGGCAGGCGACTTCACTGCATTGAAAAATCTCATAACTAGCGAACCTATTCTACTAACACAGCGGTCAAACTATGGCCACAAAGCTACGCTACTAAACTACGCGGGCAGTAATGGCGTAGAAATGTGGAGACAACAAGTCCCTTTGAATTTAGCTCAAATCGTAAAATACTTATTAGCGAGTGGTGCCGATATCTCAGCTACGATGAACGTGTATGGAGGCGAATTCGATACGTATGCTATGGTGAGTACGAGCATACATCCGGTTAAGGCAGGAATTATAGAGGAAATGAAAGTAGTATTAGATCCATCATGAACCAGGTTATAAGGAACATAAATTAGCGCACTAGAATAATTTCTTACCGCTAAATTTTGTAAAGCTGTTCATGAAGTCAATTTTAAATCTTCGCCCAAGAACGACTTCATCGCCACTTTTTAAGATGACTACTTTCTTATAAGTATCCACTTGATTTACCTGTTTTAGGTTAACTAAACAAGCCCTATTGGCCTGTTGGAAAAGTTGACTACCTAGATCAGTACTTACTTTTTTGAGTGAAAGTTTGATGATGTACTTTTGACCTCCCTGCACATATACATAGGAGTAATTGCCTTTGGTTTCTATCTTAAGTATATCGCTATGCGCTATCTTAATAACCTTTCGTTTGTATTTAACGAGAATGTTTCGGTCAGAATCTCTATTGTCATCTATCTTCTTAGCTAATTTCCGTATTCCAAAACTTAGTGCATTTTTATCCAAGGGTTTGGTGAAAAATGCTTCCGCTCCTAGTTTGTGAGCGATATCCATATATTCCTCCTCTGGGTAACCTGTACATATTATAAAGGGTACTCTGTAATTCTTTACAGATTCTATAAAGTCAAGACCCTTGTCATTGCCTTCAAGAAATAAGTCCACTATCATAAAATCCGGCCTTATTTTGGCTAATGATTCTGATGCAGTTAATATATTCTTATATACACCTAGTACGTTATGATTAAATTTTTCAAGAATCATTTCATACTCTAAGGCATACGAAAGGTTATCTTCTAGGATAAGTACATTCAAAAGTAGAGGGCATTAACTATGGGAAAATATCAAATTGGAAAAGTTAAAGTATTTATCCCTTGCATTTTAACGTTCTCATATAAATGGTGATAAGATGCCTTCCTAGACTGTCTAACTGTAAAGTAGGGGTCGAATTTTATCTTATTCTTCCTTTTTATACCGATCTTGCATTTAGTTTATTTGATACATATGCGCATATTGAAATTTGAGTTGGTTATAGTACTAAGTCTGATACTATTAGTCTTTTATAATAGTTCTTGTAATAACCCACCCTCTGATAAGAAGTCAAGGGTGAAGGTGTCTGATGTGATCCCCGATAAGGATTTGACAAAGTATGGTATAGCTAACAATCCTGATAATGTACTTGGAGGCTTGGAAGTGGGGGACGCTGCGCCAGATTTTAGTATGAAGGATCAGGAAGGGAATGAGGTAAATCTTTCTTCAAAACTCAGTGAGGGCCCAGTGCTTCTAGTATTTCTTAGAGCAGAATGGTGCTCTTTTTGTAGAAAACATTTGCAGGCCTTTCAGGAAAGAATACAAGATATACAGCATACAGGTAAGGCACAAGTAGTAGCCGTAAGTCCTCAGTTGCCTAAATATATGATAGACTTTCACAAGAAGAATTCACTCAACTATCCCATACTCTATGATGACAATCATTCCGTGATGAAGGATTATAAGGTATTCTTCCACGTTACAGATAAGTATAATAATTATATCAAGGAAGCAAAAGGCAACAGTATAGAGGCATTTAATGGGGATGATGATCCGGTGATGCCTGTCCCAGCCACCTATCTCATAGGAGCGGATGGGAGAATAAAGTACGTGCACTATGATGCCAATTACAAAAAGCGATCAGCAGTGGAGGACATATTACAAATCTTGTAAGTAGACCTCATGGCACAAGATTCTATCAGTCTCAATAAATTTATAAGCAGTACTGGTGTCTGCTCCAGACGAGAAGCGGATAGATGGATAGATGCCGGTCGCGTCAAAATTAATGGGGTGATTGCGGTGAAGGGAAATAGGGTAGAGACGGGAGATGAAGTAACTGTAGATGACCAGCCTATAGGAGCCAAACCCAAATTAGTCTACATTATGCTCAATAAGCCACCCGGCATCACAACGACTACAGATCTCAAAGACAAGGATAATATAATCGACTTTGTAAATCACCCTCAAAGAATATTCCCTATAGGCCGTTTGGATAAACCATCTACTGGTCTTATACTTCTGACCAATGATGGAGATATCGTCAACCAAATTCTCAGAGAAGAGAACGAGCACGAGAAAGAGTATATAGTCACCGTTAATAGGCCCATCACAGATAATTTTATTAAGCGAATGTCTCAGCCCATTCCTATGCTAGGCACAAAGACGAAGCCTTGCAAGATTGTCCAGCTCAAAAAGAATCTTTTTAAAATTATCTTGACCCAAGGACTCAATAGGCAAATAAGACGAATGGTGGAGTTTTGTGATTATAGGGTAGTGACCTTAAAGAGAGTACGTATAATGCATCTCAATATAAATAACCTCAAAGAAGGACAATGGAGGAACCTGTCTAAAGGAGAACTGGCAGAACTTAGGTTGCAATTAGAGCGAAGTAATTAAGTCGAATTTAATTAAATGAATTTTCCAACAGATTACTTTCCTGTATTCATACTCTTCGTTTAATGATGAAGCCATTTTCTACACTATCAAATCCTAACTTAGGATAATAGCCCATCGCATTGGGTGCGGAGAGTAACAGGAGCATAGAGTTGTCGCTTACCTTTTCCTTGGTTTTATCTATCAGCGATTTGCCTATTCCTAATTTTTGAAATTCTGGATGTACAGCCAAGTCTGAGAGATAACAACAATAATGGAAATCCGTCACAGACCGAGCGATGCCTACCAACTTTTCTTCTGACCAAGCGGAGATAATTAAATTGGAATTATTATACATCGCCTCTATTCTGTCAGCATCTGCGGTGGGGCGATTAAGCCCTGCATTTTGATATAAGTCTATAATAAGACTTGTATCTGGAATAGCATTAATTTTGTATTTAATATTAGGCATAGAAGCCATAATTATAGCTACTTAAAGTTACTCTACAGTTAGTCCTTGTTGTTCTACGATGAACTCGAACGTTAATCGTTCTAGATCATCTCCATCGACTGTCGCTCCCCATACAGCATGCCCACCCCCTTCAATGGGAAAGAACTCAAAGGGAATATTATTGTCAATACATCTGTCTCTTAGATCTTCGGCTTCTGTAAATAATACCGTTGTATCCTGTGTGCCATGTACAATCATAACGGGTGGGTCATTACTATCAAATCTTTGGAGACTATAGATAGATTCTAGTGCATCCAATGCTACGTCAGAACCCCATAGGTCGATAATAGAATGCACTTCAAAGCTTTGGTTGAGATTGTTTTGAGTTATTGTGCCATCTGAAAGTACATCTAATTCATCTCTATAATCTTCTGCCTCCGATATTCCTACGGCGAGGGCACTGATAGCACCAGCCGACCCACCTCCAACGGTTATATGGTTCGTATTAATTTTGTATTCTCCTGCATTGGCGACAAGAAATCTAAGCGCAGCTTTTGCATCTCTGATTGCTGGATAAATGGCTAGAAACTGCGACCTGACATCCTCTGTCGGTAATACCTCACTAAAATTTATCCACTCCTGAGGAACGGTGCCAAAGTTATCTCTTAGCCTATAATTTATAGATACAAAGACCCATCCTCTAGACGAAAAGTATTCTGCGAAACTTAATATCTGCGCCTGGGTCTTAGAGCCTCCTGTAAATCCGCCTCCATGAATAAACATGAACAGCGGTCTGTTATCTATGTCTTCCTCTGGCTCATATATGTCCATCAGCAGTGAGACAGCACCTGCGCCCTCGCTATTCAGACTATCATGCACCAGACCTTCTCCATATATAATGTTATTCTGAACAAATACAGAACTACTGGCAATATTAGTGACCACAGGCACACTCGACGTGTCTCCATCATCACCACATGACATCAAAAATATACTTAGAACAAAAGTCAATATGAGTGTAATTCGCATTCTATAAATGGGTTGTGTGTTAGTAGCAAAAGTAAATCTATTTCTGATTGTAGAACCTGTATCTCCAGTAATTATACCTGTGTTTGTCGTCTCTATAATTGAACTTAATGGGAGCCCATTTTTTCATTTCGTAAAACGACCAATAAATATAATTTCCCCTTGCGACAGGGCTTTGACAAAATACTGTCCAGAAATCAAATTTTCTATAGAAATAACTGAGTTGTTTTCGGCAGGTACATTTATTATCAGTTGACCTAGCATATCATATATTAATACTTGCGATTGAGAATTCAAGCCACTCAGAGATACGTAGTTATATGCAGGATTGGGATACAGTTCTATAAGTGCAGTCGGAGGCTCAGATGCTAAGCTTGTATTTAGGTCACAAAAGGCCGGACTAAATTCTTCAAAGTAATGTAAGGCCAAGTAATCCAAGATAGACTGAGCCAGAGAGTCTACCAAGATGCGCCGATTATCTTCATCGAATCTTATATCCTGATTCATTTCTATCTGGATGGCATCTATAGTGCCATTCATTTCCTTAGACCCATGCCTTACAGTGTTGAACCCGCCAGTAAAGTATGCTTCGTTATCCAGTGGATAGGGGTCCTCCAGGCTAGGTACAGAAGGTAAACCTTTATTATGGAGTAAACTTCCAAAACTCTCCTCACCCCGCAGCAGCCCTGCCAGTGATAATCTATTAATGTTATTGGACGACAGCGTGCTGATACTAGCTTCATTCTGTAATGCATTTATTTCATCATCTGTCATCTGAAGTGCTTCCCTACTAAGCAGATATCCGAGTTCTATACGCTGTATCGTATGCGCATGTCCATGCAAGTCTAAGAAGAGTCCTCGACCATAGGAGTTTGTAATCTCATCTTTGGAGAGGTCGATGAATTCATGATAACCTCGCCAGGCCTCCTCCACAATTGCATTGCCATCAGCGGCATCTGCTATATCTCTATTAGCATCAAATTTTACACGGTGCAATCTATTCATGACCATATGTGGAAAGCATCCTGTGAGTTCCACTAATTTATCTACAAGGTCCCAGGTAATTACTCTTGTGAATGCATCTATCTGAAAAACACAGCCCACACAATCTCTGTCAGGTATACTATCAGGTTGCCAGTCACCACCATGGGGCGCGGACAAGATGATAGGAAGATTACCCGCTCTGTATTCTACAAATCCAGTACTGTCATAATACGTCTCTCCAGGCACTAGCTGAGCCCAGCAGGAAGTGCTGAAAAATATGAGAATGAAAATTAAAGCAGGATTCATTTAGTATTTCGTTAATGGAATATTCTTCTCTTTTTGCAATATATCCTTTTCCTATGAGAATGGTATGTCGGTTCATGGTTCAATGGTGCATCGGTTCACGGTCCAAAGGTGGTTCGCGGTTTATGGCTTAAGGAATAAGGTATATGGTCAAGGGCAAATGATTTTAGTGCAATTATAAGGTTCAACGGTGCACGGTGCAACGGTTCG
>CAZIMH010000110.1:0-8902 GCA_964540155.1 uncultured Saprospiraceae bacterium | reverse complement strand
ACAATGAACTATCTACTTGCAGCTGCTTCAATAGAGCATTTAATATGAAAACTAGTTTATTCATTCTGATATAATATATTTAGAAACAATAATTCAGTTTGGACATTACCAAACGGGTCATGATCATCGGGTATGATTAACATAGTTGGCTCCATATAGGAACTTTGAGAGCCTTTTTAATTTGAATTAAGGATTCTTCGAGATGCAGTTAATTGTTTACATACATCGTATACTACTTGTGGAATAGTAGTATGAATCGAGGAGTTAAGTGGAGTAACAAAATTCCATATTATATATATATACAATATTTATAAAACATTGTATTTCAGTAAACAAACATCAAAATTAAGACTAAAAACCCCTATTTCTCTGGCATTTTACATGTAATTATCATTTTCGATATTTCGGGTCTGTAACAGAAAGAAGATTCTTCTATAATGCTTGTCATCATTCTATAATCAATGACAATAAAAGAGGCTGTCTCTACCGAAACAGCCTCTTAATGAAAATCTTAATATATATTCTTATAGCTTCGAGTTACAGTTAGATGACACTTGTTTTTTTAGTCTATGCTACTTGTGGTCAACCTTGATCTTGTCACCTTCCTGAAACAAGTAATTATAACTACCATTAGGACCGCTACTAGAACTCATTGCTTACCTGGACACCCGCCCACTAGCGTCTCCACTCATCAACTTCTCCACTTCTGGCACTGTCACTAAATTAGCATCCCCTTTGATAGTATGTTTTAGACACGAGGCCGCTACAGCATAATTCAGTGCCTTCTGGTCATCTCCTTTATAACTCAAAAGTCCATAAATAAGACCTGCCATGAAACTATCCCCTCCACCTACACGGTCAACTATATCCGTAATCTGATAAGTAGGTGCCTTAAACAATTGCTTGCCGTCCCATAAGACACCAGACCAACTGTTATGAGACGCAGAGATAGAACCTCTTAGCGTCGTGATCACTTTCTTTGCTCTAGGAAACATCTTCATCAATTGTTGGAGTACAGATAGATACGAGTCCGCATCTACAGAGCCGCCATGCGTCACGTACACCTTCAGGGTGTAATCCAAAATGTTTTTCTGCATCCTCTTCATTTCCTAGAATGATGTCGCAGCCTTCTACAAGCTTAGGCATAACCTCTCCAGGTTGTTTGCCATACTTCCATAGTTTTTTCCTATAATTTAAGTCTGTAGAGACGGTGACGCCGAGCTTATTAGCGGCTTGTATAGCTTCCAGGCAAGCATCAGCTGCGCCTTGTGACAGGGCAGGTGTAATACCAGTCCAGTGAAACCAATCAGCGCCATGAAATACCTTCTCCCAGTCTACCATCCCTGACTCTATAGTCGCCATTCCAGAATGTGCTCGGTCATAGACAACCTTACTCCCTCTGCTGACAGCACCTGTTTCTAGAAAATAAATACCTAAGCGCTCACCTTCTCTTAGAATATGTTGTGTATCTACCCCACGTTTTCTAAGTTCCATAACAGCGCATTCTCCTATATCTGTAGTCGGTATTCTGGACACAAAAGCAGCATCCATACCATAGTTGGCTAATGAGACAGCGACATTACTTTCTCCGCCTCCATATACTACATCAAATGAGTAGGTCTGAGAAAATCTCTTGAAGCCTGGTGGACTTAATCTTAGCATTATCTCACCAAAAGTGACTATTCTCTTCATTGTATCAGTCTATATATAAATTGTAAAATTATATACCCAATGCCTGACCACCACCTATCTGGATCGTCTCAGCTGTAATAAAGCCAGCATCTCCACTTGTAAGGAACGCAACTACTGAAGCCACATCTTCTGGTTGACCTAATCTTTTCAGCATGATGTTATTAGCCCAAGACTTAAATACTTCCGGCTTAGTTGATTTGATTCCAATGTGGAAATTAGTGTCTATTGTTCCTGGAGAAACTGCATTTACACGAATTCCATACTCTGCTAGATCTTTAGCTAGAGCTCTTGTGATGGTGTGCACCCCTGCCTTAGAAGTTCCATACATTCCAGCACCAGGTCCTCCTGCATTCCATGCTGCATTAGAAGTGAAATTGATGATGGTAGGATCCTGTCCTTTCTTTAGGTATGGGATAGCAGCACGAGATGCAAAGAAAACTGAATCCAAATTAAGCGCCATGACATTTCTGTAAAACTCCGTTGTCATTTCTTCGAAACGTGCACGGCCACCTAGACCTCCAGCATTATTAATCAATGCATCTATCTTTCCATGCTTTTCACCGATGGCTTTAATATTGTCAGCAACTAATTGCTCGTTTGTTACATCAAAATTGTAGTACTCTGCCGTAGAACCATTATCAGTTAATTCTTTAAGACAGGCCTGTCCTTTGGCTTCGTCTCTTCCATTAAAACAAACTATACATCCTTGCTTTCCTAAATGCTTAGCTATTTCTAATCCAATGCCACTTGTGGCGCCTGTTACTACAACTACTTTTCCTTTTAAATCCATTATTTTGTTTTGATTATTTCTATATGTTAAACTAAAGGTTTTACTTTTTCTACTCTAGGAATTAAAATCCAAACAGCAAGCAAGGCCACGATTGTCAACGCCGCACCTACATAAAATGCTGGTGTATAATTTTCTCCTACTGTCAATTTAGGCACTAACAAGGTTAAGCCTAATGCGCCCAGTTTTGCGCCCATTCCTGCTATCCCAGATAAGGTCCCTACAGAACCAGTACCAAATAAATCACTAGGCAAGGTCTGCACATTTCCTATCGAGGTCTGGAATCCAAATAAGATGATTGCCATTATTATGACTGCCGCTGTCGGCGAATCCATAGTGATGCCTACTAGGTCTAAGATAGAATTGAAAGCGGACGCAAAGGTAGCGGGATCAATCAATAAAAAGAAAGATGGTAACATAATCAAACAACCTAGTGTAATTATCCATTTTCTTGTTTTATTGACGTCCCATCCTGACTTAATTCGATTTTGAGCTAACAGGCCTCCAAACCAAGCACCCAACATGGCGCCTACATAAGGTACCCATCCATAGATTCCTATTGCTTTGACATCCATACCATAGACACCATTTAAGTAGATCGGTATCCAGCCTATGAACAACCACCAGATGGGATCTATAGCAGTAGAGGCTATGATGACCCCCCAGCTTTGTTTGTGACTCAATAATTGTGGCGTGGTCGGATTATATTCTTCTACGCCTGAATCGTTTTCGTCCTTGGTCTCCGTTTTTTGGCCACTAAGTATATACTCGCGTTCTGCTTCCGAAATATTTGGATGGAATTTAGGTGGTGCTTTTACGATTAAAAACCATGGTATTAACCACAAGAGCCCCACGAGTCCTACGACGATAAAAATTATTTTCCAGCTGAAGTAGACTGTCATAATGGCTATCATAGGAATGGCTATAATCCCTCCGATAGCAGCACCTGAATTAAATAACCCTTGTGCAAAAGCCCGTTCATGTGCTGGAAACCACTCTGCATTACCTTTCGCTGCACCAGGCCAGTTACCAGCCTCTGCAAGACCAAGAATAGATCTGAAAATAGCAAACGTCCAAGCGCCGCTCGCGAAGGCATGTAAAGCGGTGGCTACGGACCAGACACCAATGGAAATGGCAAACCCAATTCGGGTGCCTATCCAGTCAAAAATCTTCCCAAATAATGCTTGGCCACCAGCATAGAAAAATATAAAACTGCCTGTTATCCATGCATAAATTTCTTTTCTGCCATCCGTATCTTTATCAGGATACATATCCGCAGCGATATCTGGCCATAATACCCCAAGCGCTTGCCTATCGATATAATTGATGACAGCAGCCAAGGCGATTAAACCTATGACCCACCATCTCAGGCCACCGACTTTCTTTTGCTTTATTTCGGCCATGATTTCAGTTCTAATTGCTCATGCCCTAGAAAGTCTTCTCTGGCAGGACTAAATACATCAATCAAGATACCTGGCTTAGTACATACACAACCGTGCATCACATGTGGCGGAATATAGAAGGAATCTCCTGCTTTAATTATCCGTACATCATCACCTATCGTCATTTTAAATTCGCCACTTGCAACATACGTTACCTGAGAATGATAGTGCTTGTGCATTTGGCCTATTGCACCCGTATCGAATTTCGCTTTGACAAGCATGATCTTTCCATCATAACCCATTATTTGTCTAGACAAGCCTTCTGCGACTGGCTCCCAAGGCGTCTCTGCGTCTATCCAGTATTCTTTCGTTGGTTTTAAATCGTCATGTAGTGTATTCATCTTATCGTTTCTTTTTTAATTTGAGTTACTCCTTGCCATTCATAAGTCTGATTGGCAACGGTTATAGTATGCGTTTTATCCTTTGCGTGGGTAGAAGTACAAAGCATTACTGTCCAGGCACTTGATCCCGTGCTAAGTTCTACAATAATATAGTTTTCGTCTTCATAAATTTTTCTAACTGATTGAATTCTTGCATAGGGTGTATCAGAAATTTCAGTTATCCGACTATACTCACCATGAGGCTCTATCACACTTATGAATGAAGTGGAACGAACCTCTTTTCTTTTTTGGATCAACACTGGATCAGGTCTTAGATTATAGTTCGGGTCATTGGCGCCAGTCCGGCCCATAATAATCTCCTCACCTTTCTCTCCTACCGCCGTCATGGTATAAAACCGATTATCATTAAACCAGTTAAACTGTATGACGTCACCCTCTACACTGCAATCTGATTCTTTCCAAATGTGCTGGTAGCCAAAATCATCTCCAAGAGGCGCTAATATACTACTCGATCTGGGACAATCGAAACTGCTCTTCATTACCTGTCCCTTATACCATAATGGAAGCTCTACTGTAGAAGGCTTTGGCACCTGCACTTTCATAATGTCTAGAAGAACAGCGCCATTCAGTTCTTCATCATTTACCAAGTACAAGGTTCTATGTAAATCTGTATTCGGATAGGCATTATGCTCATAAGCACTCACGACCTGAAATCCATCAGATGAAAAATCATTGTAATAAAAAATGGGGTCATGCTGCTCTGCTTTTTTTACAGAAGCTTGATAATGAGAAGTCCCATTGATAACGACAGCATTGTGCCCGATTGTTTGTTTTCCGAAAGATCTGTTCTCTGGCAAATAACGACCGCCACCTTTCTGGTCTACATTCACCCAGCGTACAGCACCATAATCCTGAATAATCTCTCCTGCTTCATCATAGAGTGAATATGAAAGCCTGTCAAAATGCCCATGCCCCATACCCTGTGTAGAATACTTAAACAATACCTCCAAATTTTCACTTCGCAGCACTGCAATTCCGCCTTGCTTACCTTCTACACCATCTGAGAATACGATTGATTTTTTTTCAGGACTTTTAGCGCTGTGACCCTCCAGCGCTTTTGCCACTTTATATCCTGCTTCATTAAGCACAACACTGCCTTGTGCAACCGCCCAGTCTAGTAACGCTGGTTGATTATCATCTACTAAGTACATCAGGTCCACTGCGGTGATTAATTCGTAAGCTTCATATGACATTCCTTTCTGAGCATCATTGATAGGAAAAAATTCTCCTTGCTTATTATTGAGTTGCAGTAGTGACTGGGTGGCTTTTTTTAGTATGCCATCACGATAATTAAAAATATCTAATTCTGGTTTCTTGTTATGTAGGGCATGGCTAAAAACTAAAAAAGGGAAAATTGCATAACGCTGGTAATAAGGGCCTTCTGAAAAATAACCATCCGGTGAAAACGAATAATCCAGCTGTGCTAAAAATCCAGCTTTGGTCACACCATCTTTCTTGAAGTAACCGCCATCGTCATCAAACTCATCCGCTTTTATTCCATCATTCTGCAATCCATAAAGGGCTTTACTAAGCAAGGTGTCATTATCCATCACTAAGGCAATGAGTCCTACTGCTGCATTGGCCCAAGTGGAGTGATTGTGGATGCGGTTAAAAAATTTGGGGTTCTCGACTGATAGGAAATCAGCGAAGGGTACAAAGAGGTCTTCCTCTAATTTTTTTCTTTCGGTTTTCGTGAATTGATCATAGACACAATCATAAGCCTGACTAGCAAAGACTAACCAATTGGCATCATTAAGGCATTGCCAAAAAATCTTTCCAGTTGCATATGATTTATTGGTGGGGTGCAAAGATAAAGTAGGATATATATCTGCATAACCCATAAGCATATCCTTTACAAAATTTGCGTATTGCTCCTTACCTGTAATTTGATACAGGTTACCCGCCGCATGCATCATTTTATAATTAACCTTATGTTGTTCATGTGTATATCCACCGGCCATATCTTTGGGTACAGGAATATCTATACCCTTCTGTATTGCTTCGTCAAGTAGCTTTTCTGCTTTGCTAATCTGCTGGTCAAAGAGGTTTGCTTTTCCTAGGCCTCTCCTTATTTTCTCTACACCTGCTTCAGTCAATGTAAGGCTGGGATGTTGGGTCATTCCAAAGGAAGCCATCAAAATAAAAACAAGAAGTGAAAGATACTTACTCATTTTTTTACCCTTATATTTTCAGTAGAGTAAGCATCACTATTTGAGGTCATTGTTTCACAATTTTCCATTGTTATGCTTTTCAAATTAATCACAGGTTCTCCTACAATTAAATGCAGGTGAATCTTTCTAGAATCCGTTATTGTGAGATTATCTATTTCTGCCAACTGTACACCATGCAAGTGTATTGCTGATTCATTCTTATTCCTCTTGTCATGACCTACATTAGTCAAAGTCGTATTATTTAATTTGAGTATAGGTCCAAAGGTGCTCTCATCTCTACCCCCACGATATAACTTTATAGCACTTCCTCCTATGTCCGCAAATGTACAATTTTCAATTACCACATTTTCTGCATTATAGATGCCTGTGTCATCTATCTCTTTATCCATATTTAATACATGGCCAGTAATATTTTTAAAGTCACATCCTGACAAAAGGATAGAATCGGCAAACGTATTTTTATAAACCTTTAGGAAATTAAAACTGTGATTAACATCTAAATCGGAAACGTTACAATTCTTTACCAGGAGTTTGTAATTATCTATCATAGAATACCGACTCGTTCTGATGACGGCGTTTCCAGAGTAATCAGCAGACGCTGCCCCGCTAAATTCTAAATATTCCAAATTTAATGAACCGCCATTCTCCAAAGAAAATAGTGGCGATTTTTCAAATGTAAGTTGCGCTAGCGCCTCTGAGTTGGCACTCACGATACTGATGGCTTTATCTATTTTGATTGTTCTGGTCTGAAAATGGTCGCCGGATTTCAATACAAGGATGTCACCTTCCTCTGCTGTTTTCATAGCATCCACTAAGTTGTTCTCCCCTGGCGATACCATAATTCTTTTGCCAGAATTAAACTGTATGTGATAGTCTTTCTTAGTGTACCAATCTACACCCGTGTTACTTGCATCTGGTCTGGGTTTATTAGAAATAGGACCAACTTTGGTGCCATCTTCTAGGGTTATACTTGTTACTTTATTTCCTAAGTCCAATGTGGCATTTTTCATCCCACTTTTAATGTGTTGTCCATCGTAAAGGGGCATGGCAAGATTCGGGCTGAGAATATTGTTTTGAAAATCGATGCCGCTTACATCGTCATAGATTGTAAAGACATCATCTCTTCTCGTGTTGTATATGACATTATTGGCAAAGGTGGTATTTGTAGGTGCGGCAGATCGCTCTTCATCACTTCCCGCACACATCTGTATATGGTCAGAATCGATTACCAAGTTATTATCCATCTTAGAATCTTTCACTTGGAAATATCTATTGATTGGAGAATTAGGCACCCCATTCATAATGACAAGTGCCGCTCTGAATCTAGTGCCCGTTAGTCCTTGGAGATAATTATTACGGACTGTTTGTGTCTCATTGATGATACGGATACCTCCCGTGTTCGGTTGTCTATTACCTATGAAATAATTATTCTCTACGAGGGTTTCATTTCCATGCCGCATCGTGAGTGTACCTTGGCATTCGTAGAAGGTATTGTTTCTAAAAGTATTCTGACAAGACTTGCTGGATATGATTTCTAGTTCGCCACTACATCTTTCGAAGTAATTATCTTCTACCAGTGTATTCGAATTAGATAGGGAATAATGACTGGTTCCTATCCTTAAAGTCTCTCCGCCATTAGAACCCAAGCTAGGTCGGTACCCAAAATAATTGTGGTCTATTCTATGATGATTTTCTCTGTCACTTTCATTCTTCATTCTGACCGCCACTGTAACCCCTCTATTCCTTTTTGCCACAAGATAATTATGGTCTATCCGATTATTCTTTCCATATACTTCTATCCAATAATCTGTATCAAATCTTTCTGAGGGATTGTAATCGTCTATGACACATTCCGTAAGACGACAATTATTACATGGGGTATTTTTGTCGTTTCGGAGAGAAATAACTGAGTTCGTAGCTGTATATCCATTCCTGAATACCAACCCTTCAAGGTGAACAAATTCTCCACCCATTTTTATATTAGATTCTCCTTCAAAGAAGACTTTGCCTTTTTCTTCCGCAAGGATATATACCATTTGGTTCTTGCTTCCCTTGGCGCTAAATTTTAGCTCAGCATCCTTCCATACGCCGTTACCTATTAGTATCGTATCTCCAGGTAGAATTTTTGCCATTCTCTCATTGAACGCGTCCACAGATTTTACAATCTTATCATTAGATGGTGATGGTACGGAGATGAGAGTTTGCGGAGAATCCTGTTGAGCTATATTGACTTTACAAGCAAAACATAGACTAGTCAATAAAAGTAGAACGATTCTAGGTGTAATTAACAACAGGTTCATTGTAGATTAATAGGATTGATTTAAGAAGATTAGTTTTAATAAGAATGCTTAATAATAGTCAAGATATCATTCCTTTCTTGCCACTAGAAAAGAGAGATTTCACTTATAA
>CAZIMH010000109.1:0-9010 GCA_964540155.1 uncultured Saprospiraceae bacterium | reverse complement strand
GAAGCAATACCATAACCCAATTCCATGAAGGCATCTGCCATCACCTTCGCATTAGCAATAACTTGCTTTGCGTATACACCAAATGAATCCGATTGGGCCTCATGGAAAGATACAGCTTTAGCAGCGATTACATGCTCTAAAGGGCCTCCCTGCATGCCTGGGAATACACCGGAATTTAGAACTGAAGACATCTTTATTGTCGTGCCTTTCCTTGTCGTTCTTCCCCAAGGATTCTCAAAATCTTCACCCATCATGATTATCCCCCCTCTAGGTCCTCTCAATGTTTTATGAGTCGTAGAAGTAACGATATGGCAATGGGGGAGGGGATCATTAAGCAATCCTTTACATATAAGACCTGCTGGATGAGCGATATCAGCTAGCAACAAAGCATCTATAGAATCTGCAATCTTTCTGAATCTTTCGTAATCCCAATCTCTGCTATACGCCGATGCGCCGCAGATTAGCAATTTTGGTCTATGAATCTGCGCTAAGGATTCGACCTTATCCATGTCTATAAGTCCAGTATCCTTTTCTACACCATAGAAAACAGGATTATATACCTTGCCTGAATAGTTAACAGGTGAACCATGAGATAAGTGACCTCCATGAGATAAATCAAATCCCAGGATAGTATCACCAGGATTTAGTACTGCCAGGAAAACGGCTGCATTAGCTTGAGCACCTGAGTGCGGCTGGACGTTAGCATATGTAGCACCAAAAAGTTGCTTTAATCTGTCTATAGCAAGTTGCTCCACTTGATCCACTACTTCACATCCTCCATAGTACCTTTTTCCAGGATACCCTTCAGCATATTTATTGGTTAGACAAGAGCCCATTGCCTGCATTACCTCTTTGCTAGTGAAATTTTCGGAAGCAATAAGTTCTACGCCTTCTCTCTGTCTTGTTAGCTCCTTTTGAATGAGGTCTTTTATAGAGTTATCCACAGCACGTCGTTTTAGCCTATAGAGGCGATTAATGTCTTGTTTTCAATATTATATAGCAAAATTAAAAAAAGCCTTGCGGGTTTCCCCACAAGGCTTTTGTTATATTATTAACATTGGTGATTTATCTCACACCTAAGGCTCTTAATGTTTCTACATCTAATTGACCCACAGGTAAACCATTGTCTTTCTGGAATTTAACTAAGGCAGCTTTTGTACCTTTTCCGTTAATTCCGTCAATAGCACCAGTATAGTATCCTCTTTCTCTAAGAGAACTCTGTACTTTGTTAATCAATGAATTAGTAACGTCTGCATCACAAACAACTTCTCTCCACTCTGTGAATCCTCCTTCTTTTACAAGCTGTCTCTTAGATACAGTCTTATATTCAGCAGGAATATCTATAGCTCTTGTTGTTTCAGGAGTCGTTCTCGTATAGTTCCTATTTTCATATGAAGGCTCTATCGTATTCGACTGTGTCGTTGCATCATTTACAAGCTTCTGGAAGCTTCTAGTTGTAAATTCATCATTTCCTCTTACATTCTCAGCAGCGGCATCGTTAACCAATTTCTGCATTGAGATTGTAGTATACTGAGGTTCACCAGTTACAGCTTCAGTCGTTGCATCATTTACAAGCTTCTGGAAGCTTCTAGTTGTAAACTCATCATCGCCTCTTCTGTTTTCAGCAGAAGCATCATTTACTAGTCTCTGAGAAGAGATAGTAGTGAATGAATCATCACCACTTACGTTTTCAGCAGCAGCATCGTTTACTAATCTTTGGAATGTTCTAGTAGAATAAGATCTACCATCTCCTTCATTACCTCCACCTGCAAGAACAAGCTCAACTCTTCTGTTTTGTCTTCTTCCATCTGCAGTAGCATTAGTTGCTGTCGGCTGAGTTTCACCTCTACCTTCAAAGTTTAATGTACTTGCGTTTGCACCAGCAGCGATAAGCGCATCATATACTGCTTGTGCTCTATTTCTAGAAAGCGTTAGGTTAGCTCCATCATTACCTTGGCTATCAGTGTGACCTACGATAGTACCACCTCCTAAAGAGTTGATTTTATCTACAGCTCTTCTGATTTCAGAATCATATCCTCCTGAAAGGACTGCAGAACCTGAATTGAAGTTTACATTGATTACATAGTTAGAAGATCCCCCAGGAACATAATTCTCTGATGTCGCATCACTAACTAAAGTCTGGTATGTATAAGTAGTATAGCTAGGCTCTCCACTAATGTTTTCAGCAGAAGCATCATTTACTAATCTCTGAGAAGTAATCGTAGTGAATTGCTGAGATCCGTATACTGGATTAACAGTCGCATCGTTTGCTAATTTCTGCATTGAAATTGATGAGAATTGATCGTCACCACTTACATTTTCAGCAGATGCATCGTTAACTAGTTTCTCGAAAGATCTAGTTGTGTATTGAGGCTCACCATTTGACTCATTCGCAGCCGCAGGGTTAGCTAATCTCTTGTACTTTCTTGTTGTATACTGAGCAGGTACTTCTACAACTTCAGTAGTTGATGGAGATACAAGCTTTTGGAAAGTTCTTGTCTCATACTTCGCAGGAACTGTTACAGACTCTGTCGTAGCAGGAGTAACAAGCTTTCTGCTAGATATAGTTGTGTATACAGGCTCTACAGTTACAGCTTCAGTTGTAGCCGGTGTAACTAATTTTCTGTATGTTCTAGTTGTATACTCAGCTTCTACAGATACACTCTCAGTAGATGCTGGTGTTACTAGCTTCTGATAAGATCTTGTAGTGTATTCAGCGGGTACTTCTACAGCTTCAGTAGTCGCTGGAGTAACTAATTTCTTGTAAGAAATAGTTGTGTACTCAGCAGGTACTTCTACAGCTTCCGTAGTCGCAGGATTTACAAGCTTTCTGTATGATCTAGTTTCGTACTTCGCAGGAACTGTTACAGCTTCGGTAGTCGCTGGTGTTACTAGTTTCTGATAAGATCTAGTTGTATACTCAGCAGGTACTTCTACAGCTTCTGTAGTAGCAGGTGTTACAAGCTTCTTGCTAGTAATAGTTGAGTACTGTGCAGGTACTTCTACAGCTTCCGTAGTCGCAGCGTTTACTAGTTTTCTGAAAGATCTAGTTGTATATTCAGCAGGCACTGTTACAGACTCTGTCGTAGCAGGAGTAACAAGCTTTCTAAATGAAACAGTAGTATACTGAGCTGGTACATCTACAACTTCAGTAGTTGCATCATTGACTAGCTTTCTGAATGATCTCGTTGAATACTTAGCAGGTATATCTATTGTTCTTACACAATCGTCACCTTGCTCTGTATATCCTTCAGAACATCCAACTCTTACTTTTCTTGTTACAGTTCTGTATTGAGCTGGTGTTTCTTGTAGACACCATACTAAACAGTCATCTGGGTTAGCAGATAGACAATTTTTGTCTGCTCTTTTCTTAACCCACTTAGTTGAAGCTGGAGCAGTTTCAATTTGCTCAGATACAGTTTCATACTTTGCAGGAATTTTTTCTAATCTAGAAGTAGCCTCAGAAACTAATATTTCTTCAGTTACAGTTTCATATTGTGCAGGTATTACTCTAATCGTAGAGTACCCATCCTTCTGTAATACTTGTTCTGTTACAGTTTCGTAAGTCGCTGGAACTGATCTTAAAGTTGAATAAGCATCCTTTTTAAGAATCTGCTCCGTTACTGTCTCATAAGAAGCAGGAACAACTCTTAATGTAGTATAAGAATCCTTTTGTAATACTTCTTGGGTTACAGTTTCGTAAGTAGCTGGTACAGACCTAAGTGTCGTATAAGCATCTTTCTTAAGGATTTGCTCAGTCACAGTTTCATAAGTCGCTGGCACTTTTCTTAGCGTTGTATAAGCTTCTTTAACTAGTACCTCTTCAGTTACAGTTTCGTAAGTAGCTGGTACTTTTCTAAGCGTAGTATACGCTGGCTTTTTAAGCTTCTGCTCTGTTACAGTTTCATAAGCAGCAGGAACAGATCTTAATGTTGTATAAGCATCTTTCTTAAGAATTTGCTCAGTTACTGTTTCATATACTGCTGGAACTGTTCTTATTGTATTATAACCATCTTTCTTGAGTACAGTCTCTGTAACTGTCTCATAAGTAGCTGGTACTTTTCTAAGCGTTGTATATCCATCTTTTTGAAGTACTTGCTCAGTTACAGTTTCATAAACCGCTGGAACTGCTTTAAGCACTTCATAAGCTTCTTGTACTAATACTTCTACAGTAGTAGTTTCAAATCTAGCTGGTACAACTTGAATAGTTGTGTAAGCTTCTTTAACTAATACTTCTTCAGAAACATCTTCGAATGAAGCTGGAGTTATATTAATTGAAGAAGTACCGTCTGATTTAAGTATTTGCTCAGATACAGTTTCAAAAGTCGCTGGCGATATTCTAACATCTGAAGAACCTTCAGACTGAAGAACTTGCTCAGTTACAGTTTCGAACTGTGCAGGAATAACTCTATAGTTAACTATACAGTTAGGATCTTGGTTAGCTTCATTAGATGCAGCTACAGATGGCGTAATTAATTCTACTCTTCTGTTAGTGCTTCTTCCAGCAGCAGTGCTGTTGTCAGCAATAGGAGAAGATTCTCCTGCGCCATCATAAGTTAAGCAAGAAGAGCTAACACCTGCATTTACTAGTGCATCGTATACTGCTTTTGCTCTGTTTCTAGATAAGTTTGCGTTTGCTGTTTCAGATCCTTGGCTATCAGTGTGGCCAACGATTCTGTTCACACCAGAACCACAATCAATTGTAGATGCTATTCTTGCAATCTCTGAACTAGATGCTCCAGTTAATACTGCAGAACCTGAGTTAAAATTCACGTTCAATGCTGTTCCGCCTCTGTATCCTCCTGATCCACTAGCACAAGTATTAGAAATTACTTGTTCTGTGACAGTTTCGAACTGTGCAGAAGAAATTCTTACAGAAGAAGAACCTTCAGCCTTAAGCACCTGCTCAGAAGCTGTTTCAAACTGTGCAGGGGAAATTCTGAGATCAGATGCACCATCTTGAGTAATGATTTCTTCAGTTGCTGTTTCAAACTGTGCCGGCGTTATTCTAACATCAGAAGATCCTTCGGATGCAAGAACTTGCTCAGTTACAGTTTCGAAAGTTGCAGGTGAAATACTAATTGAAGAAGAACCTTCTGCTTTTAGTATCTGCTCACTTACAGTTTCGAAGGTAGCTGGTATTACTCTAAGGTCATTTGCACCATCAGAAGCAAGTACTTGCTCAGTGACAGTTTCAAAAGATGCTGGTGTAATGTTTACAGCAGATGATCCTTCAGACTTTAATACCTGTTCAGTAACAGTTTCGAACTGTGCCGGAACTACAGATAAGGTAGAAGATCCTTCGGATTTTAATACCTGTTCAGATAATGTTTCTGTAGAGCCAGGAACAATTTCCACTCTAGTAGAGGCTTCTTTTACAAGAATCTGTTCTGTCACTGTTTCATATTGGTCTGCTATCAAACATTTTGCATAGCATTTTCCTGGTTCGTTAGGCATACCCGGTTCAGGGGCAGTCTGTGCGACCATCATTTGTATAGAACCAATAACGAATAGACAAGATAAAATTAGACTAACTTGTTTCATGGTTGATTTTAAAAATTTTATAATTAATGTCAATATATGGTATAGACCCGAAAATAGCGGGTACCCAGTAATCAATTCAAGATAGATTGGCAAAATTAGTCATTAATTCTTGGATAACATAAATAGAACTTGGTAACCTTCTTTACGTTTATCCATGAATTTAGTACTTCAGATAGGGGATATACCTTCCCATCCTTCTTTAATACCCTAATATCTTCTTTGTAGTTGTTATACGCCTGTGTTGACTCATTACCTGCGTATACGAGACCAGTTGCAAAATCTTTAGAAATTTTAAGATGCCCTGCGACTTTGAGACGTGTATTAAGTATTTGGTCACTTTTGAAAGGCGAATTCTGCATTTCAAGCGCAAATAGGCGGCGGTGGAGTATGCTTTTGGATAGATAACTCACAATAAAATCAGGGTGGTTTACTAATAATTTGACATTTGCCATTACATCTATATCATCTAAAGTGGCAAATGTCTTCAAGTAATTGGTATCATTTATTATGCCATCTTGGACATCTTTCAGAAATCTAGTAAGGTCAGTCCAGTCTTTTTCTTGAAATTTATTCTCTCTAATAAGTAATTTGATTCTCTGAACCAGTTCTTTAAGCATCCTTTCAGATTTGACAGAAGTCTTATGCAGATATACTTGCCAATACATGAAATGTCTTGCCACAAGAAACTTCTCAATCGAAAAAATGGCCTTTTCCTCTATCACTAGATTATTATCTCTGACATTCATCATAGATATGAGCCGGCTATAGCCAATCACCCCTTCTGCAACCCCACTATAATAACTATCTCTAGTCAGGTAATCCATTCTGTCCATATCCAACTGACTGGAAACCAATTGGCTGAGAAATGTTTTATGATACTCTGATTTGAAAATCTTTATCGCCATTGGTAATACAAGACCCTCATCCTTTAGAAGATACATGATATCCAGAGAAATCTCTTCATGGTGTTTATTATATAACAGTTGCTCTAGACCATGAGAAAACGGTCCGTGGCCTATATCATGTAAAAGGATTGCTTGACAAGTAGCTAGATATTCCTCATTGGTGACATCAACGCCTTTTGATCTTAAGGTGTCGATGGCCTTAGTCATTAAATGCAATGCCCCCAGTGCATGACTAAATCTAGAATGATTCGCGCCAGGGTAGACATAATTGGTCAGTCCCATTTGGGATATTCGCCTTAGTCGCTGGAACCATGGGTTGTCTATAAGCACATATAATTCTTCAAAAGGAAAACTTACCAATCCGTATATCGGGTCGTTGATTATCTTTTTAGCATTCATGCGCGATTGGGTAATATTAAAAAAGAAAGCGCCTGGCCTTTACTAAGACCAGGCGCTAATTATCATTAATGGTAATGGAGATTAAGCCACTCCCATATCTATTCTTATTTTATTTAAAGCAGAACCAGCCCTTACCCATTCTATCTGTGCTTGGTTATAAGTATGGTTTACTAAAAAGAAGTCATCTGTGCCGTCCATATGAAGAAGGTGTATCATCAGCGGCTCTCCAGGCTTCATATCCTGGTAACCAAAAATAGAAACCTTATCATCCTGTCTTACCTTTTCGTAATCTGCGACATTGTCAAATGTCAAGGCTAGCATGCCTTGTTTCTTAAGGTTGGTCTCATGGATTCTTGCAAATGATTTCACGATAACCGCATTGACGCCTAAAAATCTTGGCTCCATAGCTGCATGCTCTCTAGATGATCCTTCTCCATAGTTCTCTTCACCGAAAACGACCGTGCCTATACCCGCATCTCTATACTTTCTAGCTGAATCAGGGACATGTAAGTATTCTGGCTTATCACTACTATCCGTATAGTTAGCCACGTTATTAGCCTCATCGTTGAAGTAGTTGATAGCGCCTATGAAGCAGTTGTTGGATATATTCTGAAGGTGACCTCTGAATTTCAACCATGGACCTGCCATAGAAATATGGTCAGTTGTGCACTTTCCTTTTGCTTTAATGAGTAACCTGTTTTCATGAAGGTGATTTGGATTTATCACTTTAAACGGCGTCAATGCTTGAATCCTATCAGATTTAGGGTCAATGACAACATTGATACTACTACCATCTTCTGCCGGTGCATTATAACCTGCATCTTCCACTGCGAATCCATTAGGAGGTAATTCATACCCAGAAGGTGGGTCAAGTTTTATTTGCTCTCCTTTATCATTTGTCAAAGTGTCTGTTAAGGGATTGAATCCTAACTTGCCACTTAATGCTATAGCAGTTACTAATTCTGGCGATGCAACAAAGGCATGTGTATTTGGAGAACCATCCGCTCTTTTAGAAAAGTTTCTATTGAATGAGTGGACGATACTGTTTTTCGGAGCAGTCTTTGGATCTTTGAATCTTGCCCACTGTCCGATACATGGTCCGCAAGCATTGGCAAAGACCATGGCGCCCATTCCCTCTAAATCTTTTATTAGACCATCTCTTGCAATTGTAAATCTTACTTGCTCAGAACCAGGGGTAACCGTTAGCTGAGATTTAGCTGTGATACCTTTCTCTACAGCTTGTCTAGCGATAGATGCGGCCCGTGAAATATCTTCGTACGAACTGTTAGTACATGAACCAATCAGGCAATACTCTAAATCTGTTGGCCACCCATTTTTCTCAGCAGCTTCAGCCATCTTAGATACTGGTGTCGCTAAGTCAGGTGTGAAAGGACCATTTAGTAATGGCTCTAAGGTGTTGAGATCAATTTCAATAACTTGATCAAAGTATTTTTCTGGATTCTCATAACACTCTGGATCTGCATTAAGATGTTCTTTGACTTTATCAGCCAACTCTGCAATGTCTGCTCTATCTGTAGCTTTTAGATATCTAGACATAGAGTCGTCGTATCCAAATGTAGATGTTGTAGCGCCTATTTCAGCACCCATATTGCCTATTGTTCCTTTTCCAGTACATGACATACTGTTAGCACCTTCTCCGAAGTATTCTACAATAGCTCCTGTTCCGCCCTTAGCCGTTAATATACCGGCTACCTTTAGAATAACATCTTTTGGCGTAGCCCATCCGCTTAATTTTCCTTTGAGGTGTACACCGATTAGCTTAGGCATCTTTAATTCCCAGCCCATATCAGCCATTACATCTACTGCATCAGCTCCTCCTACACCTATAGCTATCATACCTAATCCTCCTGCATTAGGTGTATGCGAGTCTGTTCCGATCATCATTCCACCTGGGAAGGCATAGTTTTCAAGCACTACTTGGTGGATAATTCCGGCACCTGGCTTCCAGAATCCGACGCCATACTTATCAGATACTGATTCAAGAAAGCTGTAAACTTCAGAATTGACATCATTAGCAATTTTAAGATCATCGTCTGCACCAACTTTCGCTTGGATCAAGTGATCGCAATGTACAGTCGAAGGAACAGCTACTTTGTTTTTACCAGCCATCATAAACTGAAGCAAGGCCATCTGAGCAGTAG
>CAZIMH010000108.1:0-9032 GCA_964540155.1 uncultured Saprospiraceae bacterium | reverse complement strand
ATATCATTGGTGTTGTTCAGATTTATGACAATGCCTTGTGAACTTAGCGCCTGAGCTGTTCTTAGCCAAGCGTTCGCCAGCATGGCGTTGTCAGGGAAGCCACATTCTAATCTTAAAGTATCTGGAATAAATGTTATTTCTGGGGGAACATTGTTTGTTATTTCTACTGTGAATGCACAGCTACTGCTGTTTTGAGCACAACCCTCTTCCGCATTGATTGTGATAATAATATCATCTGGATTACAAGATAAGAATTGAATACTGTCCATAGAGTAGTTATTGGATACTACAGGTTCCATGCACATAAAATCTAAAGTAAAATCATCTAGGAGATCAGTGATAATATCATTAATCATGGGATTACTGATATCTATAGCTGGCGGGTTTGGAGGACAAATAAGCACTGATTGGAAAGTATCTAAGACTTGAAAATCGCTAATGTCTCTAGCCATATCAGGACATCGGGCAGTACAGGGACCTAATAATTCTACTAAAGGTCTTACGGAGGCATTTCCTCCGCAGGGGCCAGAAGCCAATACGGGGTCTTGGTTATTTAGATATCTGATTTGAGTCTCTGGGTAACAATCTAAAAAATCAGTAAAACTATAATTGTCTATATAATCTTGAAAGGTAGCTGGCACATCAACTTGACAAGTAATGGTAGTATCTAAAGCACCAATAAGAAAATTAGGAGGAATGAATTCTGTTTTGAGTGTATCTATGCAGGTTCTGACTGGGCCTCCGAATAGGGATTCCACTTGATACACACGTTCTATAAAGAATGTATCGCTACAGGAAGTGGGATGTACTTCCCTATCATTTGCTCTTACAATTAAATTACCACAATCTCCTGTTGTAGTTACAGAAAAACCAATTCCTTCAAAGGCTACAATATCCTCATTCCCTAGAGATTCGAAATCCATAAATGCTGGATTGATAGGTGGGATATCACATTCACATTCTACGACTGCAGGCTGAGGACGGCAATTAACATTAATGCCTAAGCATGTCTGTGCAGATAATTGGTTTATACCAATCAATAATAAGATAGATACTATAGATAACAGTCTCATGGTTAATTAAATCTAACTAGATCAATTATTCGTACAACAAATACTGCACCAAGCATTAAAAGAAACCTTTATATGATATGCTTCTGTTGTAGTAAATGTGGGGAATTGCAAATTTTGAAATAGAAAATCAATATAGCCCTATATTCAGCTAATGATTGAACGATCGGAAATTAGGAATTGAAGAAGTTAATACCAATTTTATGACAAATTTAGGCTATTATTTTATTTGAATGGTATTTCTTAAGACGTCATGGAGCACAATAGTTACTTTTTAAGAAGTTGTACACTGCCAGAACGTAGAATTTCATTACCTGCAGTATCCAGAATTATCGCATGATAGGTATATACATCACTTGTAGTTGCGATATTTCTTATTCTGCCATTCCATCCTTCGCTATCTTGATTGATAGGAAAATCAGTGGCTTCAAAGACCAATGAACCCCACCTATCATATATCATGAGGAGGGACACTTTATCTATAGATTCATTGCCATATACGGTAAACCAGTCATTTAACCCATCATTATCAGGAGAAAAGACATTAGGAATATAAATTTTAGGATCTGGTAAGATTTCTACAGAAGTAAAGCAGCTGGATGTAGATTCACAAATATCTGTTACGAAGATTTCTCCCTCTACGATGAGGGATTCTGTACAATCAAGCTGTTCTATATCATGTGATATACTTTGAGAGACTTCAAAGTCGCTGGCTGACTCTACAGAGATATTCTCCATATGACTTTGTACAATCTGGCTCAAATCAGGGTTTGTGCAAATAACAGAAATAGCTTCTGGGCATTCTACTCTTATTTCCGAAGTGTTTTCGACTATAATCATAGACTGACAATTACTGGCTAGGCCACAAGCATCTATAGCTGCAAACGATACTGGTATCTGATCCGAACATTGGAAATCCTCTGGTAACAGGCTAAAATCACTGTCCAAAGTAGTGGCATTACAATCCATGGCCTCTACACTCTGTAACCAACTATCCAAGGTCGCAGCAAGATTATCTGCTCCTAAATCAATAATCAAGGTCTGTGGGCAAGTAATCTCAGGTCTTTCGTTATCTACTATTCGTATGGTGGATATACAAGAAATATCACCACCACAGAATGAATCCGTAGTAAAAGTCACTTCTAGTGGTTCATCACAAGCAATTTCTGAAGACAATCCGAGATAATCGTTACCTACCATATTGCCTTGGCTTGACGTAGCCTCATTCAACCAATCAGAAATCATCAATTCCATATTAGATTCTCCACAGGAGATGACTAATTCTGCAGGACAATCAAGGTTATTGTCCTCACTAACTATTGTTATTGTTCTTATACAATCTGATACATTATCGCACTCATCGATGGAGACAAATTGTACATTGACTTCGTCTAAATCGCAAGGGTCTGCCAATGACGTGGCAAAATCATCAGTCATCTGAGGCACACCACAATTGTCAGTGGATGAAGCATCGTTTCTCCAGTTAGTGATTTTTTCTTCTAGTTCAGGATCTTCAGCGTCTATCTCAATATTGTCTGGACAGTTGATGACCGGTGGTTCATTATCACTGGTTCTGAATTGGCCAACACTACTAATCGTATTGCCACACTGGTCTGTGACCACGAAAGTCACTTCTGTAACGCCATTGCATTCAGTGTTCAGTTCTGGTAAATCTGGAATGGTAGAATAACTTAGTGAATCAGGAGAACAAGCGGTAAATTGTATATCACCATGATTTGCTATCCAATCACTAAAAGAACGTTGTATATCTTCATCACAATTTAGATTCTGGGATGAAGCTGTATTATCTAATCCGATAGGTAAGGCACTAGCCACACGGAGTTGCTGCGTACAGCTCTGCGCTGAGCCGTTGTCAGTGATGGTATATTGTCTTAAGATGTATAGCGTATCATTGGAGCAATCAGATGGTCCATCTTCTGTATCCAAAACAGAAACAGAGAGCGCACCGCATTGTCCACTATTTACTGAAATACCTATATCCGCTAGGGCTGTTGTGATAACATCAGTAGATGTCGTAGGGTCTGTCAGTATCGGGTCTACATCAGGAAAAGTATTCTCGCAAGAGACTATAGGGGCATCTAGGTCGCATTGTAAATCCAATAAACAACATTGAGGTATAATTATATTATCACTGAAAGAGCAACCAAGTCTGTCTGTAATAGTCAGATGATATTCTCCAGGTTCTACCATCGTAAGAATCTCATCGGATGAGTTACTGGGACCATCCCACATGTACGTAAAAGGAACGACTCCGCCAACTATGGTTGGTGTCAGCGTTATTAGATTGAATCCATCTATACATTCGCTATTGATGGATACAGTGGGAGGTGGTTGCCGTGCTATTTGTGCAGTTTCTGGTGAAGGGCGGCAATCTGCCGATCGTCCAAATACCAGATAATCACCACTTGGCAAATTTTGGAAATGGGTTACGTTAAAGAAGTTTATACCACCATCTATAGAAAATTCTACACCAGTGGTATCTCCAGTCACGGTAATGATTATTTCACCATTATCGAGATCACATGTTTCATTTATTGTAAATACCGAAAAGCTGAAATCTCCATTAGCGTATCCGCTATGGAAGACAAATAAAAAAGCTAGAAACGGTAATATTATCTTAGATTTCTCTAAAAAAGACTTAATCCTAATATTCAGGTGCATAGTGCAAAAAGGGTGAATTCCTAGACAGGACAACAGAATCTCTACATTCCCCCTACTTAAATCCTACATTTAACGCAGATACCTCGCCAAACTTTGCTTCAGGCCTATAAATGTAAGCTAGTTGTCACTTTAGTTATGGGCTGTACCGAGTATCTAAAAGAATTTGCAAACAATTCAGTAGCGAAATTCTAACATCTCACTTTATATAGATTCATATGTAATATATTCGCTATTCACTTGTCTCAGGACTATGAGTTTTATAGTATCAGCTAGAAAATACCGACCGCAACACTTTGATGACCTAATAGGTCAGGATCACATAGCGACTACCTTAAAAAATGCGATTAAGACAGATAAACTGGCTCATGCTTTCTTGTTTTCTGGTCCTAGGGGTGTAGGAAAAACAACTTCCGCAAGAATCCTTGCCAAAGTCTTGAATTGCGAGAATCTAAGTGATGATTTCAAAGCTTGTGGTGAGTGTAGTGCCTGTAAAGCACTGGAAGAGAATGCCTCCTTCAACATCTTTGAGTTAGATGCCGCTTCTAACAATAGTGTAGAGCATATCCGATCGCTTAATGACCAAGTGAGATTCCAACCACAACAGGGTGCCTTTAAGATATATATCATAGATGAGGTCCACATGTTGAGTCAAGCCGCATTCAATGCCTTTTTGAAAACACTGGAGGAACCACCACCCTACGCTAAGTTTATACTAGCCACAACTGAGAAACATAAGATTATACCGACTATACTTTCCCGTTGTCAGATTTTTGATTTTAAAAGGATAAAAGTCTCAGATATTGTCTTTCAATTACAACAGATTTCAGCTAAAGAAAAGCGTGAAATAGATGACGATGCCATGCATCTGATAGCCCAGAAGGCAGATGGTGCGATGAGGGATGCTTTATCCATCTATGATAGGATAACCAGTTCTACAGATGGTACTATTACTTATAAGTCGGTAGCAGAAAGCCTTAATGTACTAGACCATGACTATTACTTTACCATAGTAGATGCAGCTCTAAAAGAGGACTTGCCGGGTCTAATGGTCACCTTGGATGATATTATCAAAAAAGGATTTGATGTAGAACAGTTTGTAATAGGTTTGATGGAACACCTGCGCCAGTTGCTTTTTATAAAGGATACAAAGACAGCGGCTCTAATGGATGTGGGTGAAAGTCTGGGGAAGCGTTATGAGAACCAATCAGCAATTACCAGTTCTTCCTTTCTTCTCTCCGCTTTGTCACTACTAGATAAAGCGGACATGAGCTTGCCCAGGTCTCAGAATAAGAGATTGACATTAGAGATTGCGCTTAGTAAGATTGGTTATATGACTCGACTTACAGATAAAAAAAAAACCAATAGCCCAATAATAGCCTTACCAAAGCAGAAAGATGTCTACGATCTTCCTTCTGATTCTGTGCCTGCAGCTCCCTCCCCCACAATATCCAAGACTAGGACTGCAGATAAGCCAAAGCTAGAAGTAAAAGCTGCACCAACTAAGACGCCTAAAAGCGAAACCAAAGAAGCTAAAGCATCCACTACACCTAAAAAGACAGGAACATCTAAGATTTCAACACCGACTATTTCAGTAGACCTCGATAAACTGGTCGCCTCTATAGAAGAGGAGAATAATGAAAAGATGTCAATCAATGTGCCTTTTACCCCTGAAGAAATCTATAAGGTATTCCTCGATAAAAAGGCTGAAACAAAATCTAATTCCCTTAAATCTGCCATCGATTACTGCAAAATTATCATAGAAGGGAACCATGTTTACATAAAAACACCCACACAAATCTTCAAAGATCTTATCCATCAGGAAATGGAAATGACCGAGAAAATCAGAGATTTATTTCCTAAGAAAGACTTAATTATTCGATTTCTAGTCGATTTGAGTGCATTTCCTGGCTACCAAGCCCCACAAAAGATTAAACATTTCACAACCAAAGAAAAGTATGAAGTGTTTAAGCATAAGAACCCGCTGTTTGAACAGCTCGTAACTGAGTTTAATCTCAAGCCTCGGTGACTTATCTATCGCTTGACTGTTCCTTATTTAGATAGGTGTATTCAAGTGATAATTTTTGTTACATATAAATAGTATCAGATGAACGATAAATCAATTTGGTATCTAGAGGGTATGGACTTGGGTAACATTCTTTGCTCAAATAAACTAGGGGAACATATCTCTCAGAATGAACACGCCAAAAAGGCTATAAAAAAGAATGAGTATATCTATCTGCCGGAAGATAAGAGTGAGTTAATTTATTTTATCAGTGATGGTCGAGTGAAAATCGGTTCTGCCTCTGATGATGGTAAAGAGATAATCAAAGCCATCCTGGGGCAAGGAGAGGTGTTTGGTGAATTATCGCTGATAGGAGAGAATACTAGAAGAGATTATGCGATAGCCGTAGAAGATACTATACTTTGCTGTATCCAATCTTCCACCATGAAGTCGCTTATTAAAGACAGGAGCTCACTCAGTATATTCTTTATGAAAATAATGGGATCTAAGGTCCTTGAGATGGAAAACAGACTTCAGTCCCTTGTATTTAAGGATTCAAGAAGTAGAATAATTGAATATCTCACTGATTTGGTAAAAAAGAGTGGACAGCGGGTAGGATATGAGTGGGTAGTAAGAAATTTCATTACCCATCAAGAAATAGCGAATTTGACTGCCACCTCACGACAGACAGTGACTACAGTCCTCAATGAATTGAGGACCTCAGATATAATCACATTTAATAGAAAAAGATTACTTGTGAGAGATTTGGATAAGTTGACCGGCGAAATAAGATAAAGAATTGTATCAGCTTATTAAGCCCATTCTATTTCTGCTTGCGCCCGAAAGCGCACATAATCTAAGTACACAGCTTTTTAAATTCTTTTTGGCCATTCCTGGGCTTAATTTCCTTATTAGACATCGATATTCTATAACAGATACCCAACTCCAGAAAACGGTTGCAGGTATTAACTTTCCTAACCCTGTAGGTCTGGCAGCGGGGTTTGATAAGGATGGAAAATATTATAAGACGATGTCAGCGCTGGGATTTGGTTTTATAGAAATAGGGACCGTTACCCCTCTAGGGCAAGATGGAAATCCACAACCTCGGTTGTTTAGATTGGCCGGTGACAAAGGACTGATCAATAGGATGGGATTCAATAATGAGGGGGTAGATGCCATGGTCTCTAGACTCAAAAAGTACGGTAAAGGTCAGCTAATCATCGGTGGCAATATCGGAAAGAACAAGGTGACACCTAATGAAGAAGCTTACCTAGATTATGAAGCTTGTTTTCATAAGTTGTACGACTTAGTAGATTACTTTGTGGTCAATGTGAGCTCTCCTAATACCCCTGATTTGCGTTCACTACAAGACAAAGAACCCTTAACTAAACTGTTATCACACATCATAAGTCTTCGGTCTCAGAAAGCGCATTCCTTACCTATTTTTCTCAAGATTTCGCCTAATCTAGGAGAAGAGCAGATAGATGATGTGCTGGAGATTGTGAAAGCACAAAAAGTGGACGGACTGATAGCCACAAATACAACGATAAAGAGAGATGGCCTTTCCACTTCGGATACAAAAATCAAGGAAATAGGCAATGGGGGCTTGAGCGGTCTTCCACTCAGACAAAGAGCACTGGACGTGGTTTCTTATATTAGGTCTAAGGATAAAGACATTCCCATCATTGGTGTTGGAGGCATATGTGAGCCCCACCATGCTATAGATATGCTGAATGCAGGAGCTGATTTAGTTCAAGTTTATTCAGGCCTTGTATACAGTGGTCCTTCACTTGTAAAGAAGATAAATAAAGCAATCCTCTCTTCTAACCTTAACTAAGGCCTCAATTTTCATCTAAATAGTTTCGGTATATTTCAGATAGTATTTGCTATACTATATCACACATAGGTCATATGTTCTACCTGTAATTATTGCTAGGTCAGACGACTACAGTTTGTATATAATTAACATATCATAACTACCTAATAATCACCTAATTAAGTGGGTTATACATCATATACACTATAATTGTTATGGTATCTTTTTTGGACTGTTCTTGTTGACATTACTCTATTTGTTTAATAACCAAAAATCGACTTGCTCATGATTGAGGAGGAGGGCCAAAAAATTCTCGCCGATTTGAGATTTTGGTTGGTGTTGTTTGTTTCTACACTGTTAGTGTTGTTTTTGACAATGAGCTATCCGAGTTAAACTAAAGATTCAACACCCTTTTAACTTATGAGGTCGTTCAGTTATTAATTGAACGACCTCATTTTTTCATCTTGTAACGAGTTAGTGAAGCGGGAAAGTATTAAGCTTCTTTTTTGATTTTGAGGCTCATGTCGAGAGAGCCAGCTGAATGTGTCAAGGCACCTACAGAAATAAAATCTACGCCTGTCTCAGCTATAGACCTTACAGTCGAAAGATTCACGCCTCCAGAGGCTTCAGATTCACACTGGTCACCGATAATCTTAACAGCTTGACGTAATGTATCTAACTCAAAATTATCGAGCATAACTCTGGTGACTGGTTTTGCCATCAGCACTTCGTCTAGTTCTGTTAGGTTTCTCACCTCTACAGTAATTCCAAGTTCTTTATTATTCTCCTTGAAGTACTTATGGACTCTGTTTACGGCTTCTGTAATACTCCCACAAGCATCGATGTGATTGTCTTTAATCATTATCCAATCATAGAGGCCATCTCTGTAATTTGTACAGCCTCCTATGCGCACTGCCCACTTTTCGAGAAATCTCATCAGCGGTGTTGTCTTACGCGTATCAAGGATGGTTACTGGAAGATCAGCAACCAACGCTTTGAATTTGCGCGACATAGATGAGACACCACTCAACCGCTGCATCGTATTCAAGGCTAATCGTTCTCCTTTAAGTAGCACTTGTGAACTTGTAGTCACCTCAAAAGCAATATCACCATACTTTACAGCACTGCCATCTTCTATGAAGACTTCAAATTTGCATTCTGGGTCTAACTTTCTAAAGACATACTCAGCAAACGAGACGCCAGCTATAACCCCTTCGTCTTTGACGAGGAGCTTGGCCGTGTCCATAGCATCTGGGTCTATACAGGCCAGAGAGGTATGGTCCCCATCTTTAACATCTTCTCTCAATGCTGCATCTATAAAAGCCTCTAGTAGATGCTTGCTAACTCCTTCCAATATTGAGTTCTTTTTTGTTTAATTATTATACCATCAAATCTTTGATGTGCACTGTTCTTTCTTCTACAGTTCTTGTATCCACATCACCTGCAGCATTTTCTAATCTAA
>CAZIMH010000107.1:0-9053 GCA_964540155.1 uncultured Saprospiraceae bacterium | reverse complement strand
ACCCAGGACCCACGCCTTAAAAGGGCGTTGCTCTACCAACTGAGCTAACCGGTCAAGTATTTTTTTTTAAAAAAGTTGTGCAAAGATAGTTGCTATTTTAAAAAACGCAACTTAGTGAAGCTAAACTTTTTGAAAGATTCTAATCGGGTTATTCTTGCTCAGAACTGAGGGTCTTTTCTATTTCCTCCATAAATATAAAATCTATGGACTCCTCCACTGTAGGTATGATTTTGAAGATTGTTTCTAATCTTGAGATTTCAATCAATTTCTTGACACTTGGATGAGCTATTCCTGTAAGCACGAAGGTACCTTGATCATTCCACAATCTATTCGCTGTAAGTATAGCACTCAAACCTGAACTATCTACATATTTGACATCTGTCAAATCAAGAATCAGGTTTTTCACCCCTTCATTACAGAGAAAGACAAATTCAGATTTCAAATCTGGCGCTATAAGCGAGTTTAGATTGTCCTCATTTAGTTGTAGGAGTGAATATTTCTCTTGTTTGTCTATTACGAACTTCATATACAGTCGTTTGACGTTGGTTCTTGAATTCCATTTCGGCGGGACAAAAGTAGTCCTTTGATTCAAGTTTTACATACAATCTGACATTTTAACTGTGAATGACGGCTTCATGCCGCTTTTATTATCAGGATTCGTATTGTTGGATACATAGTTGATATCTAATACTGACAGGATGTCTGACTCTAACGAGTGGAATAGTTTTTACAGTATTTAATTATTACAAATTACATTTCATATTAAATCTACTTATAATATTAATTTTGAAGTATTGGCTGAGGAGTTAATCTTTTGTAAAAGCTAGGTTCTTAAGGTACCAATTGATGATATGAATGTTTAATAGGAGTAAATTAGTGATATGGACAGCAAATTTTCACCAAAGGTCAAGAAAATAATTTCCCTCAGTAGGGATGAGGCCATCAGATTAGGCAATGATTTCATTGGGACTGAGCATCTCATGCTAGGGATGATAAAGGATAAAGAGAGTCTTGCCATTAAAGTATTAGATTCATTAGATGTGGATTTATATGAGCTTAAATACAAGATTGAATCTTCCGTTCAGAACAAAAGAGGAGCTGACTCCATGCTAAATGTGGGCAGCATTCCCTTGAACAAACATGCTGAAAAGGCACTTAAGGTTTCTTTCCTAGAGGCAAAGTCTATGAAGCAAGCGGAAATCAATCCTGAACATATTATGCTTTCCATTCTTAAAATGAATGACAACCCAACGACGAAAATTATGGATGAATTTGAGATAGATTACGCTATTTATAAAAATGAACTAGAGTATGTGAATCAGGAAGACTCTACGAATTACTCAGATATTGTCTCATCTAGCGATTCGGATTTACCTTTAGATGAAGAAAGAGACGAATCATTATCTAGAAGAAAAGGCAATAGCAAATCTAGAACCCCAGTGCTGGATAATTTCGGTAGAGATGTCACCAAATTAGCTGAAGAAAATAAGCTAGACCCGATTATTGGTCGTGAAACTGAAATAGAAAGAGTATCACAAATTTTAAGTAGGAGAAAGAAAAACAACCCTATTCTTATAGGAGAACCTGGTGTGGGTAAAACAGCAATAGCTGAAGGTCTGGCACTTAGGATAATCCAGAAAAGAGTCAGCAGAACACTCTTTGACAAAAGAATAGTAATGCTAGATCTAGCAGCTTTAGTTGCAGGAACGAAATATAGAGGTCAATTCGAGGAGAGAATGAAGGCTATAATGAATGAACTTGAAAAAACAAGGGATGTTATAGTTTTCATAGATGAGATACATACAATTGTGGGCGCAGGGGGCGCGACAGGATCTCTCGATGCCTCGAACATCTTTAAACCAGCATTGGCAAGAGGAGAATTACAAGTTATCGGAGCATCTACTCTCGATGAGTATAGACAATACATAGAGAAAGATGGTGCCTTAGATAGAAGATTCCAAAAAGTGCTTGTAGAACCACCTTCTCCAGAAGAAGCAGTTCACATTCTTCAAAATATAAAACCGAAATACGAAGACTTTCACAATGTCATGTATTCTGATGAAGCAGTAAAAGCTTGTGTAAAACTGAGTAACAGATATATCACTGATAGATTCTTACCAGATAAAGCGATAGATGTTCTGGATGAAGTAGGTGCAAGAACACATCTCAAGAACATCCACGTGCCTAAACATATAGAAGATATGGAGGCCAAGATAGAGGACGTCAAAGGACTTAAGAACCAGGCGGTTAAAAATCAGCAATATGAAAAAGCTGCTGACCTCAGAGATCAAGAATCTAAACTCATCAAGAAACTAGACCAAAACAAAAAGACTTGGGAAGCAGAGTCGAAAGAGGCTAAGTATCCAGTGAATGAAGATGACATTGCTGAGGTGGTGGCAATGATGACAGGAATTCCAGTTACCAAAGTAGCCCAAAAAGAGAATAAGAAATTGGTTGGAATGGGTGATAGCCTCAAAAAACATATCATCGGACAAGATGGAGCTGTAGACAAAATCACTAAAGCAATTCAAAGAAATAGATTAGGATTAAAAGATCCTTCTAAACCTATTGGGACATTTATTTTCCTAGGACCCACTGGAGTAGGTAAAACAGAGTTAGCAAAAGCATTAGCTAAAAATGTTTTTGATTCTGAGGATGCGTTGATAAGAGTTGACATGACGGAGTATATGGAAAAATTCTCTTTAAGTAGATTGATTGGCGCCCCTCCAGGATATGTAGGATATGAGGAAGGTGGTCAATTGACTGAGCGGGTTAGAAGAAAACCATACTCAGTAATACTGCTTGATGAAATAGAAAAAGCTCATCCGGACATTTACAATGTCTTATTACAAGTATTCGATGATGGGATGCTGACAGATGGACTTGGAAGAAAAGTGGATTTTAAGAATACGCTGATTATAATGACATCCAATATCGGCGCTAGGCAACTTAAAGACTTTGGTACTGGTGTTGGGTTCAACACTCAAGCCAGAGCGGATTCTGCAGATGCGGATTCTAAAGGAGTCATAGAGAAAGCGCTTAAAAAGACCTTCTCGCCGGAATTTCTAAATAGAATAGATGATGTCATCATATTCAATAGTCTAGAACAAGATCACATCTTCAAGATAATTGATATTACATTGAAAGATTTGTACAAGAGATTGGAAGATATAGGCTATAAACTGAGTTTATCACCAGCTGCCAAGAAGTTTGTTGCCGAGAAAGGATTTGATCCTCAATTCGGTGCCAGACCACTTAATCGAGCTATACAAAAGTATATTGAAGACCCTTTAGCAGAGTTTATCTTGAATGAAAGTCCTGCCGAGGGTGCTGAATTTAAAGCTGTTATCAATAAGAGCAAGGATGCATTAATCATCAAATCTAGTACAGCGATAGAGCCTGAAGATGTAAAATAAATGCCTTGATTCAGATGTTCTACTCTCTCAAGCATTATATTTGATACATACAAAACGAAAAATTAATTTCTAACAAAACATAACCATTTGGCGAAAAGAAGATCATTTCACAAAAAACCTCAACCAAAATTTAATTACAGAACTAATGATGGGATAAACGTCCCTAAAATCAGATTAGTTGGTGATAACTTTGCAGAAATAAGCGAGGCTGCAGGAAGAACTATAGAAAGTGGGGTTTTTAACACCAGAGAAGCTATAAAATGGGCAGAAGAAATGGAAATGGACCTTATCGAGATAAGTCCTAAAGCCGACCCGCCTGTTGCCAAAATCGAAGACTACAACAAATTCCTATACCTAAAGAAGAAAAAGGAAAAGGAAATAAAAACTAAAACCGTCAAAACGGTTATCAAAGAAATCAGATTCGGTCCTAATACTGATGATCATGATTTCAATTTCAAACTAAAACATGCTCAAAAATTCTTAAGCGAAGGCTCCAAAGTCAAAGCATATGTTCATTTCAGAGGTAGAACTATTGTTTTCAAAGACAGAGGACAGCTATTGCTTCTGAAATTTATAAATGAATTAGCTGAGTATGGAGCTGCTGAAGAATTACCTAAAATGGAAGGTAGAAGGATGATTGTGATGATCTCTCCAAGCAAGAAATCCAAGAAATAGGCCCTAATAGCTATAAATAGGGTGAAATATATGTAGGTATTGCGTGATTTATATCAGATAATACCCTACTTTTGCGCACCTAAAATTGCATACAGTTATGCCTAAAATGAAAACCCATTCAAGTGCTAAGAAGAGATTCAAAGTAACTGGTTCTGGAAAAGTAAAGAGATTCCAGTCAGGTACAAGGCACTTGCTAAGAAAGAAGTCAAAGAAAGCTAAGCTGAACCTGAATGGTTCTACGCTAGTTTCTGAAGCAGATACGCCTAGAATATTAAATCTTCTTTGCAAGAAGTAAAATCGATTAAAAACTGAGAGTTGAGGCCAAGAACACTGTTCCCTTAACCTCATAAAATAACATACTATGCCACGGTCAGTGAACGCAGTCGCCTCCAGAAGAAGGCGAAAAAAAATACTCAAAGCAGCCAAAGGTTATTTCGGTGCTAGAAGCAATGTATATACTGTTGCGAAGAACGCAGTAGAAAGAGCAATGCAATATGCTTACAGAGACAGAAGAAATAAGAAAAGAACATTTAGAAGATTATGGATAGCTAGAATAAACGCAGCATCAAGACAAGAGGGTTTGTCTTATTCAAAGTTCATGCATGGTCTTAAGAAAGCAGATATACAACTAAATAGAAAAGTGCTTGCAGACTTAGCGCTCAATGAGCCAGCTGCATTCAAATCAATTGTAGCTAAGGTCAAGTAACCCACTACAAGACATAAGATTTACTATAAGCTCCACTTACGTGGGGCTTTTTTTATGACTGGTACCAACCTTGTAGATATTGATGAGGAAGATAGAACTGAATTATATCTATTGTCTAATGGCCACAACAGCATCCAATCTAGAGGCTAAGTAAGCAGGTATAATTCCAGAAAATATCCCAACCGCTACCGAGATAATCAACCCAGTAAAGGCATTTTTAAATGTAAGCTGCATCTTGAAGTCTAATAACGAAGATATTAACTGTATCACGCCGAAAGATACTAATAGACCTATACACCCTCCTATGATGCAAAGCACTATAGCCTCTATTAAAAACTCAGTTAGGATGACATATTTCTTTGCACCTAACGCCTTTTTGATACCAATAATATTTGTTCTCTCTTTTACAGAAACAAACATGATGTTAGCTACACTAAACATGCCTACGATTAGTGCGAACCCTCCGATGAAAATACCTGCCTTATTCATTACACTAAAAAACCCATCCAATACCTTATTAAGAGATGATAATTCCATCAATGAGAAATTGTCCTTGTCCTTAGGTCGGAGTCTTCGGTGAGATCTTAGAATTCCAGTTAGTTCACCCTTTAAGTCCTCATTGTCTACCCCTTCTTTGCCTCTGACCACTAATGATTCACCTATCCCCTTTCCATCTTTGATATTCATAAATCGTCGGGCATTGGTCAGAGAAATCCAGATTACATCATCAAAATTCATGAAATTAAACATACTCTCTCCTTCTTCCTTCAGTACACCTATGATGTCATAATTCTGACCAAACAGCTTTACTTGCTTTCCTACAGGGTCAATATTGTTCTGGAACAATTCTTTAGCAGTGATATGTCCTAGAATAATCTTATTCGCCCCAGAATTAAACTCTGATCTAGTAAAGTACCTACCCTTTTCTAAATCAAGGCTTTGGATATCTTGAAAATCATAAGAGCTGCCCATGACAAAAACATCGGATACCGAACTTGATTTATACTTCACTGTCTTACCACCACTGAAAACGGTGTAGGCCAATTTGTCAGCCAATTTTGATTTTGCTTTTATGACTTCAAAGTCTTTAAAGTCAGGATCTGGTCTTTTCAGGTACTTGAAGTAATTATTCTCCCAATCTTCATTCCACGGAAACTTCTCTACATATACGACCCCAGTCCCTATCTCAGATAACCCTTCCATCACATTGTCTTTAAGGGAATCCACAGCTGACTTGACTGAAATAATACAGAATATACCAATAGTGATACCTACCAAAGACAAGAAAGTCCTTAGCTTATTAGCTACCATAGAGCCAAAAGCCTGACGAATACTCTCTACGATTATTTTGAAAATCATAATCACACTACAAATTATACAAATTCGAATTAGCTTAACACTTTTATAGACCAACGCTTAATAAACTCCCTTAAAAAACCAATCTTGTACATAGTTGGTAACTCCACCAATTTTTTCTTCCTAAAATGTATAATTTTGCGCACTCTTAAAAAATGAAGCATATATATGAAGACTAAGTTATCCACATTCGCCTTTGATTTACCAGAAAAGCTAATTGCCAAATATCCAGCAGAAGTTAGAGATGAGTCTAGGCTTATGATAGTGCATAAAGATTCAGGGAAAATAGAGCATAAGGTCTTTAAGGATATATTAGACTATTTTGAAGAAGATGATACCATGATCTTCAATAATACAAAGGTGTTCCCAGCGCGGTTATTCGGAAAGAAAGAGAAAACCGGCGCTCAAATAGAAGTTTTTCTATTGAGAGAACTTAATAAAGAATCAAGACTGTGGGATGTATTAGTAGATCCGGCAAGAAAGATAAGAGTAGGTAATAAGCTTTATTTTGCTGATAAGGATGAAAACGAACTCCTAGTGGCAGAGGTGGTAGATAATACGACGTCCAGAGGAAGAACAATCAGATTCTTTTTTGAAGGAACAGATGAGGAGTACCATGCGATTCTGAGAACCTTAGGCAATACACCACTTCCTAAGTATATCAACAGAGAACCAGAAGCTATAGACATAGAAAGATATCAGACAGTTTATGCAGATAAGGTTGGTGCTGTGGCTGCTCCTACCGCAGGGCTACACTTCAGTAAGACTTTGCTCAAAAAACTTGAAATCAAAGGCGTTAACCTGCCTAAAATTACGCTTCATGTAGGTCTGGGAACATTTAGAGAGATAGAAGTCGAAGATTTATCTAAGCACAAGATGGAGGCTGAATATTTCTCAATAACTGGTGATGCAGCTAAAGTTATCAATAAAACTATTGAAAAAAAGAGAAGAATTTGCAGCATAGGCACGACTTCTATGAGAACAATAGAGTCTGCAGTATCTGCTACTGGATATGTGAAAGAGGCAGAGGGTTGGACAAATGTCTTTATATATCATCCGCATGAATTCAGTATAGCAAATAGCATGTTGACGAACTTTCACTTGCCAAAATCTTCTCTAGTAATCATGGTGGCAGCCTTTGCTGGCCACGATCTTATTATGGACGCATACCAGGAAGCTATTAAAGAAAAGTATAGATTTTTCAGCTATGGAGATGCTATGCTCATAATTTGACCCTTTCAGGGAATCTTTTGCCCGTCTGTCTAGTTATTCATTTTGTTGAAATCTACTAAATGTAAGTAAGTCTTAGTGATTTTGAATAAAATGCTGAAGCATAGATATTTATACATATAATTTAATATGATATATTCATATCCTCTATTTTTCAGATTTTTTTACATTTGTGTGAATTTTTGGCGATTCGATAAACTTTTTTTTTCTTTTAAATCATAGATAAATGTATTGGACTTTAGAATTAGCGCACCATTTGGAAGATGCCCCTTGGCCAGCTACCAGAGATGAACTGATAGACTATGCTATAAGGACTTGTGCTCCACCTGAGGTTGTAGAAAACCTACAGGAAATGGAAGATGAAGGGGATTCCTACGAAAACATGGTCGAAATTTGGCCAGACTTTCCGAGGAAAGATGATTTCCTCTTTAATGAAGATGAATACTAAGACTAAAGTCAAAACTTCCACTCGAAAGCTTCCTTTATTGGAATTATTTATTTGTATTGATTACAAATACACCAATGAGCATAATAGCCGCAGCAACAATAGAAAGGAATGGAACTAGTTCTCCATTGAATTGATACCCCAAATACATCGCAATAATTGGATTCACATAAGTATTTGTTGCTACCTTTTCTGTGGATACATTTCTCAGCAAGAAGTTGAAGGCTGTAAATGCGACTACTGAGCCAAAGACGATAAGGTATGAAAGTGAAACCCACGTTTTTGTGGTCCATATTGCCAAGCTTTCATTTTGCTCTCCTAGGATGAAACTGATAAGTAAGGTCGTTACGCCTCCAGAAAACATTTGAATCGTGGAATTAGTCCAATGACTGTCTGGCAACTCTGCTTTACTTACGAATATAGACCCACCGCCCCAGGCAATCATAGAAAGAAAAATAACTAAAACACCAACCCGCTGATTTGACGTACTTACTATTTCTTTCTGAGATACCAATATGGCCATACCCACCATGCCGATGGCAATACCCATAAAGGCTTGCAAAGAAGGTCTCTTGGAATTGACTACCCACATCATCAAGACAATTACTAATGGTTCGGCAGATATTATAAGTGCTGTCAACCCAGTATCTAGATAATTCAGTGACCATATGGCTCCACCCGTCCCTAGACCCATAAAGACAAAGCCAGCTATTAAGGCATTTTTTATTTTGTTCCCTTCAGGGAATTTGGGAGAGAATAGTAACAGATTAAGGCCGAGCGCTAAAATAGCTGCACAGATGTATCTTATGCCACATAATCTGAAAGCTGGCACTTGTTCTAATACATAGTCAGATGCCAGATAAGTAGAACCCCAAACTACGTAGATGATGAAAAAAGAGAAAATTATTAGGCTTTTATTGGTATCCGGGTTCATGAGGGGCTAATATATCGGTGAGATTTATTTTTAGGTTATATAAATGACAAATAATTGTCATTTAGTAGAGGTTTAAATCTTAATTTCGTCGAATCATTGGAACAGTTATTGATTTTAAAGTTGGTGACGTGACTTGATAGATTTTTTCAAGTCAAAAAAACAAGTTCTGTTAGCCTTCCTTTAAATATTCAACGTATTAACCATTAAGTAAGCGCATAAACTAATTTATTATGCACCACAAAGAAGTAAAGAAGGTTTTATATATCGAGGATAATATTGCTGATATTAAGT
>CAZIMH010000106.1:0-9065 GCA_964540155.1 uncultured Saprospiraceae bacterium | reverse complement strand
TTATTGTTCTGATCAAAGTCTGTCCTAGCGCCAAATAACAAGGTCACTTTTTCAGATGTTATCTTGTAATAATTTAAAGCAATATTGAAAACAGATTGGCTACTATTTTCTAATACTGAAATAGTAATTAATGAGTCTGGGGCTAAGCCATCAAATCTATCATCTATATCCTCGAATATCTTATGTCGCCCTACCTGACCAAAGTATTCCATAGATATTGATATCACGTTATCTTCACCTAAAGATATATCCAAGCCAGCACCTACTGATAAGGGTGTCCTGAATTCTTGAAGGGTTACGTCATTTCGATTAGAGAAATTAGTAAAGGAGTCACTTTCAACATTTACACGTAAATCATCAATGGTATACCTAGCAGATGACCGTATGATACCATAGGTAGGTGACGTTACAGTAAATCCTAGATTCCAATCATCCTGTTTGATTCTTATTCCTAATTTGGTCACAAATCCAGACTGGAAAGATAGATTATAGCTGAATCCTCTTTGCCAAGCTAGCAAAACATTAGCGGGGCTGAGTGTAGGAACAATTTCCTTATTGAGTCTAAAGGCCAGCGCTTGGCTATGCCAGACGGAAAACTGAGTTATCCCTATACCTATATTTTCTGTAATCGAGCAGGCAAGGCCTATGCCATACCAGTCTTCTGAAATCCTTCGGGAAAAATCTAAATCTCCACTGAATAATCGTTCGTTACCCTGATTGACTCTATCCACTACTCTGTCTTCGAAACTGATTTCAGTTCTGAAGCGTTCGAAAGCGGTCACGCCTGCAACAAATCGTTCTGATTTAAATGGTTTAAATCGAATGCCTAAAAACCCAGGTGAAAAGCCTAGTCCTGTATCTCTTATGACATTGTCATCTCCTATAATATTTCTTACTTGTAGGTTGGAATAGGCGGGACTCAGAAACGAGAATGCAAATCCCAAATCATCTCCAATCCCTATACTGCCTGGATTATAAAACAAAGATGTCTCACCTTCCGCAGAGGCAATCACTGCACCATTTAGCAGAAGACCCTTAGCGCCATATTGATGCGTCCAATAGTGTGCATCCACCTGAGCGGTTAGCCATAGGGCTGGACATAAAAGAATTATGAGAATAAGCAGCTTATGACTAGTCATTATAGATTGGTTAATTTCGAAATGCCGATTATGGCGCTATAAATTGTACAGATAGCTAGGTATATCTACAATATAGACAAAATCTGGTCCATACATCTCCGAGCCATGATAGGATTACTAATCTCAGTTGCGAATTGGGTCATCAGAAAAGCCACCAAGCCCCTCTATAGTAAGAATCAGTTCATATCCATGGCCACTATGTAGTCGCTTATAGAAGGTCTTTTTCTTCCCCTTTGCATTATATCTATACTTGAATCCCACAGTATTGGGAGCCACGATGCCTTCATTCTTGGCAAGGATAAAGACGGAATTGCCTTTCTGTGGATCTATTTCTAAGCGGACTTTATATGGCTCTTCCGTGAGTTTGTAATCTGTTAAAATCCATTCATCATTAAAACTTACTGATATCGAATCTCTATCTATTAGGTCTGGGTCATAGAACTCTAAGTCTACAAAATCGTTTTCTGGGGCCGGAGGTGGGAGATTTATCTCAGCAGGTGAGGTGACATCTACTGACCTGGTTTTGGGTTTGAGTATCTTTTTGGCTACTATTTCTTCTAGTTCCTCTATCTTTTCAGGGTAGACGACTTTATATAGAATGGGTCTATCGTCATAATTGAGAACGGCATTGCCCAGATTCTCATTAAGGTAATTAAGTTTAGAAGCAAAGCCAGGACTTATACTATTGAAATTAGTAAGAAGAATGCGATTATGAATGTAATAGCTTCTACCATAGAGTTTGTGGACATCAGGTAAGGCACCAGATTTATTATTAGCTACAAAGGAACACATCTCTCTCACCTGTCGACCAATCTCTGAAATAAGATTTTTATTGTCTCCAGTATAATGCCCTGTGGCACCATCTAGATTATCCATGGCACCTTTTATTCTGGTTATGTAACTGTCTAAATTGTCCGTTCTATCTTGACGAAGCACTCTTATCATCTCTACAGTTGCGCCATGTATTTCATTAAGGAGATATTGAACTGAATCATCCTTTAATCTAATCTCGCTTCGTAGTACTCTGGCCAACTTATCATGTAATACATCATATTCCGTAAAGTAACTTACGGCCTTCTCCAGCAATTCATAACTTCTATATATGTTCTCTCTTTGATTGAGATCAGAGGTAGAAATAAAATTCCCTATATCGAATCGCAATGAATTGATATTAGACAGAATAGCGGTCATTTGCTTGACCAAACTCTTCGCAGAGGCAGGAGCGGAAGTATTTGACTGAGCGATACTCCTGCTCAAACTCACGGCAGAGTTATTATCATCACTGGTATTTATGTCTGGGTTGTCAAAGATGTTATCCCCCAGTTCATCATTGGTGATATGTGTATTGATTTTATGACTTTCTAGATCGACGTACTTGTTGAGGTCCTTATTATAATTAACAAAAAGGATGTGTGCCACTGTTAAGCCATGCACACTCTCATTCATAAACTGTACATACTCATTCAATGTGGTAAACGCTTCTCTACTTTGGGCAAGGCTATTATAGCTTCCAAGAAGACAAAAAATCAATGTATAAAGAAGAACTTTAATCATTTATGCCCCGTTTTAGGATGGGAAGTCAAATATATGACCCAAGCCTTAGCTTAAAGGATATTAACAGTCCTTTTAGTGTAGATTTATACTAATTTTAATAGTAATGAAAACATTTGTCACCCTCTTTGTTATTCTAGGCATATCAGTAACTGTGGGCGCTCAAGAACTGGTAGAGTACAGCTTTGAAGTCAAAGGTACATGTGCTATGTGCAAGGAGCGGATAGAACAGCATGCTTTGGAAGTAGGAATTGCTTCTACAGCAGAGTGGGATGTGGATACCAAAATCTTGGTTGTCAGTATAGATGAATCAGTGACTTCTATCAATTTTCTCAGAAATGCGCTAGCAGAAGTAGGTCATGATAATGGCAATTTCCAAGCACCAGATGAAGTGTATGACAATCTTCATGAATGCTGTAAGTATAGACCTGAAGTGGCGCTTGTCGAGGGGTATATCTTCGCTATGGAAGATGGCATCCAGGTACCATTAATTGGTGCCAGTATCAATTTTGAGAATACAGCAAAAGGGACGACCACTGATGCACTTGGTTATTTCCAAATCCCAAACCCGGAGAATTACGAGGCACTTGCCGTTAGCTATATTGGATTTGAAGATCAGAGTGTGCCTATAAAAGAAGGCATTATGGAAGTCACACTTGCCGATGGGGTAGAGCTGGATGTCGTAGAAATTTCTTACAGAGAAAAGACCTCTAGAATCTCTTTTGTCAATCCGCTCAATGTAGAATCTATATCTAGAGAAGAGCTGACCAAGGCTGCTTGCTGTAATTTGTCAGAAAGTTTTGAAACGAATCCCTCAGTAGATGTATCATTTAATGATGCCGTTACTGGGACTAAACAGATACAACTGCTGGGCCTGGCAGGTCCTTATGTGCAAATAACAAGAGAGCTCATGCCAGACGTCAGAGGGCTCAATAGTTTATATGGGCTCAATAGCATTCCTGGTCCATGGATTCAGAATATCCAACTCATAAAAGGGACTGGCTCTGTTGTCAATGGGTTCGAAAGTATAACTGGTCAGATAAATGTAGAACTCAAAAAGCCTGACCAGGATGAAATCCTACACGTCAATGGTTATATAAATAATGGTGGAAGACTAGAACTAAACTCTAATTTCAGAACTTCCATAACAGATAAACTCTCTACAGGGGTTCTTATACATGGCAAGTCACTTCGCCATCCTCATGACAGAAATGATGATGGATTTACGGATATGCCTATGGAAAACAATTTCATTGTTGCAAACAGATGGCGGATTGAAAGTGATTTTGGACTGTTGGCACAGGTTGGTGTTAAGTACACCTCTATCCATAATTCTGGAGGATATCATGACCACTTCACTGGTGTCTCTAAGGCCCATGAGACTCACTGGAGAATGAATACAGACATTCGAAGACTGGACTTATGGAGTAAGGTCGGTTATATCTGGCCTAGCAATCCGGAAAGAAGTATCGGACTTCAACTGGGATCATCTATTCATGAGCAAGAGTCAGAGTTTGGGTTTTCAAGATACAATGCTGACGAAAACACCTTATATGGCAATCTGATATTCCAGAATATTTTCTCGAATGGTCATATTCTAAGAACAGGCTTGACTTACCAGAGAGATGATATCGGAGAAATCGTGGATAAGGCTGGGTTCTTTACGAGAGTAGAATCTGTACCAGGTGCCTATGTAGAATATACACTCAAATCAAACGATAAGTGGTCCATTATTCCAGGCCTAAGGGTGGATCATCACAATACCTATGGTACATTCGTCACGCCACGCCTTCATGCTAAGTATAATCTGTCAGACCAATCTATCCTTAGATTTACTGCAGGAAGAGGTCAGCGGACAGCTAATATTTTTGCAGAAAATATTGGCTTATTTGCAACCAATAGATCTGTGATAATCAGAGGCGGCGATACAAATGCCACGCCTTATGGACTAGATCCTGAAGTGGCATGGAATTACGGCGTTAATTTTACCCATGGCTTGAGGCTCGCAGAAAGAGAATTAGTAATCGCTGTGGATGCCTACAGGACAGATTTTGAGAATCAAATTGTGGTGGATTATGAAACGACAAGGCAAGTCTCATTTTATAATCTTAATGGTAAGTCTTATTCCAACAGTTTTCAAGTGAAAGCCGATTATGAACTGGTGAGTAATCTTGACTTGAGATTAGCCTATAGATTCTTTGATGTTCAGAGCACGTTTGAAGGTAATCAATTAGAAAAACCACTCATATCTAAGCACAGAGCTTTTGCAAATGCGACCTATAATCTGAATGACAAATGGCACTTTGATGTGACACTCAACTGGAGAGGCGCTCAGCGGCTTCCAGATACCTCTAGCAATCCTGAAGAATATAGGGTAGAAGCCTTCTCCCCTTCATACTTTCTGACAAACGGACAGATCAGCAGACGATGGGGGAAGAAATGGGATATCTACCTTGGTGCAGAAAATATCTTTAATTACAAACAACCTAATGCGATTATAGGCAGCGATGATCCGCTAAATAATCAATTCTTTGACGCCTCCATCGTATGGGCACCTTTATTTGGAGCCAATGTATATCTGGGATTCAGATATAATCTAGAGAGAGAATAAAAAAATAAGTTTGTAACCTTCTTTTAGGTCAGAAAAGGATTGCTCCTTTTTTCAGCACCTATTGTTGTGGTAGGTCCATGTCCACTATAGACAATGACGTCATCTGGCAGAGGAAAAAACTTAGTCCTTATGCTAGAAAGTAAAGTCTCCATATTGCCACCAGGCAAATCTGTTCTCCCTATACTGCCAAGAAAGAGGACATCTCCTGCTATGAGTTGTTTGCTAGGTTCATGGTAGAATGATATACTAGCGGGTGAATGTCCTGGTGTAAAATATACGACCAGCTCAGTCTTGCCAAACCTTAGCAGGTCGCCCTCATCTAGGAATTGTTTAATAGAGGGGCCCGGCTCATAGTGAATGTTATACGCGGCAGCTACTTGTACCATATTATCTAGAATAAATTGTTCTCCTTTATGTGAGGTGAGTTCTAGATTATATTTTTCAGCAACAAACTTATTGCCAAGCACATGATCTATATGACAGTGAGTATTTACAAGTTTTACTGGGGTTAGATTATGTTCTTCGATGAAGCTAACGAGCTGCGTTCGTTCATGTTCTGAGCTGCACCCGGGATCTATGATGATACATTGCTTAGTGTCGTCATATAAGATATAGGTGTTCTCCTGCCAACTGCTGAATGTAAAGGTGTGGACTTTCATTTGCTTTTTATCACGTTGTGCCCAAAGGTACATTTATATGATAAATCAATTGCTTACTATCGGCAGCAACCCTGTCTGAAAGACTCTAGGAAGGTATCCAGAGCATATAGCAATGACATTATATCGCTGCTTCTTAGATTAGACCCTTGTCTCAGACAACAAATCATCAAAAGTGTGCCCAAAAAACTGTATTTTTCAAATCATGAATAAACAGGCTATCACATATAGTGATTACCTATCCTGATTAGGTTGTAACAATAAGATTCCTATTCAGGATAGAATAATTAAAATATAGGCTTTTAGGTTTTATAGATATGCGATTCAGAATACAGATACTCATATTTAGTTTTTTTATTGTCTGCAATTTATTAGGGCAGTCTATTGCTACTGAGTTTGGCAAGAACAGAGTACAGTTCCATAATGACAAGTATAAATGGTCTCGCTACGAGACTGAGAATTTTGTGACCCACTGGTATGGAAAAGCTCGAAACATCGCTCAGCCCACAATTCAACTGGCGGAGTTAGATCATGAAGAGATTCAGAAAATTTTGGAACACACACTGAGTAGAAAGATTGAAATAATCGTCTACACAGATTTGACCGATCTCAAACAATCAAATATTGGTCTAGATCAGGCATTTACAAATAAGGAAAAAACAACTAAAGTAGATGGCAGCAAGATTCTTGTATACTTTAATGGAGACCACCAATTACTAAGGTCCCAGATAAGAAAGGGTATCTCCTCTGTTTATTTGAATTCTGTTTTGTTTGGTTCCAATCTTCAGGAGATTGTACAAAATTCCCTATTGCTTAATTTACCTAGCTGGTTTAGTGAAGGGCTTATTAGTTATTCTGATCAGCCTTGGGATAGATTTATGGAAGACGAATTCAGAGACTTAATAGATCGTTCAAAAAAAATCGAATTCGAAGACTTAACGGACGAGCATCCGAGAGTAATAGGTCATAGTTTGTGGCACTTTATTGCACAGAGCTATGGCAGTTCTAATATTGCCAATATCGTCTATCTGACGAGAATCAGTAGAAGCTTGAATAATAGCTTTCATTTCGTGTTGGGCGAAGAATTTGATTCTTTGATAGAGAAGTGGAGTGCTTATTATAGAAATTATTATTCATTAGAAAGGGATAAATTTTCGCCCACAGAAAAGTCAGGAGAGTTCGCGCTGAAGAATGACAAAGGGGTGCCGATAAGTAAATACCGCATCAGCCCGGATGGAAATTACCTAGCCTATGTGGTCAATGAGAAGAGTAAGGAACGCATCTATATCAGGAATCTATCTACGGGAGAAGAAAGATTGGTATTAAAGAATGGATATAAAAATATTTTTCAAGAACCAGATTATAACTACCCGCTGATCGCCTGGCATCCATCTTATCCAGAACTGAGCATTATATATGAGAAGCGAGATATATCATGGCTAAGAAGATATGACTACCGAGATGATAGTTATGAAGAGGAAGAGATGACTAAGAACTTTCATCGGGTATACAGCTTATCTTATGTAGCTCCTGAAGAGTATCTTCTTTCTGCTACTACAGATGGATATTCAGATTTGTACCATTATAAATCAGATAATCGACACCATACAAGAATTACGGAAGATTTCTACGATGACTTGGATGCAGAATATGTAAAAGTAAATGGGAAGAGTGCGGTTTTATTCCGATCAAATAGAACAGAGGATAACCTTATCAAAAGTAGGATAGACACCATTCTGCCTGTGGAAAACTTTGATCTCTTTTTGCTGATGGGGCTATCAGCTGATGCAGAGTTAATCCGACTGACTCGAACACCTGACACTAACGAGCGACAACCATTTATGAACAGCGACAATACAGTTGTTTATATTCAGGGAAGTTCTGGAGTGGAGAATATCTATGAGCATGACTTGAACACGGGAGACATCACACCGCTGACTAATGCAGAAAGGAATATCATCAAGCATCATACAGTTCCACAAAGTGCAGACCATTTCTATAACTATTACTACTACGGAAATTACGTCAACCTTAATCTAGCAAATCAAAAGGATGCCACCACTTCTCAGTATCAAACTAATTTGGCTAAAACGCTGAAACAAGAATCCAATATTGTCATACCCTTTCTTCCTAAAGATGAGCAGGATACTGTACAGCTAGAAGAAGGCATGAAGTTCCAAAGCCAGTTTCCTGATGAGCAAAATCTAAAACCATTAAAGGACACAGAGACCAAGGAGCTATCAGATAAAGTTTATGAGAAATATTTCAAGGACTACTATTCAGATAGTTATTTAGATGGGAAACGAGTTATTAAGTATAAGTCAGTTAGAGCCAGTGCTTATCGGAATCAATTTAGATTGGATGACTTTCAGACCAAATTAGATAACTCAGTTCTTTTCGAAGGCCTAGAAACTTTTACTGGTGAGAATACTGATTTCAATACAATCCCCACCTCTATATTACTCAAAGGAGTCATTAAGGACTTACTGGAAAACTATGAAATTAATGTAGGTCTGAGAATTCCTACCAGGTTCAATGGGTACGAGTACTTCGTCACGATGGACGATAACCTTAAGACTTGGGATAAGCGATTGGCGTTGTATAATAGGGTAGTGACCAATGTGCTTGATGACACTGCTCTAGATGCCCTAAGAGAGGAGAGACGGACTTTTATAGGGTTAGTACGATTTAAGTATCCTTTTAGTGTATATAGTTCTATCCGATTAACACCCTCATTGCGTTTAGATAAGACTTTCTTACAGGCCACGGATATTAATTCTTTTGAAGCTCCTATTGAATTTGAGAAGCGACTGAGCCTAAAAGCAGAATTTGTTTTCGATAATTCTTTTGATGTTTCATTGAATATAAAGAATGGGGCACGTGTTAAGGTATATGCTGAAGGAATCAATGAATTTGATTTGGATTTTGTAGATGGAATTAATGTGGATTTATCTAGGTCTGTTACTGGTGTCTTTGGTTTTGATGCTCGGTATTATTTGCCTGTTTTCAGGAAGGCGGTATTGGCATTTAGAGGAGCGGGTGCAACCTCTATTGGTAGCCGTCGGGTAGTCTATTATTTGGGAGGTGTAGAGCAGTGGATTGGTGCAA
>CAZIMH010000105.1:0-9073 GCA_964540155.1 uncultured Saprospiraceae bacterium | reverse complement strand
TCTGACTTCAGCCCCATAGCACCAAAGCCATCTATCTTACACGAGATATCATGATCGCCATCCACTAATCTTATCCGTTTTACTTTAGTCCCTTTTTTGATTGGTTTCGGAGCGCCTTTAACTGGTAGATCTTTTATGACGATTACAGCGTCTCCGTCTTTAAGAGGATTGCCATTCACATCGACCACCAATCGCTCATTGGTATCATCTGCTTGTTTGGGATTCCATTCATGTTGACATTCCGAGCAAGCCCATAATGTATCGTTCATAGCATAGCCATACGGAGAAGAACAATGAGGACAAGGCTTTAGGTCATCTGACATTTTAGATAGTGTTAGCTTGGTTGATAGATATTGGTTGTTGATATTAGAGACAAAATGCCAATTAAAATACGACCACCTTTTCTACAAAGACCAATTCTCTATTGTCTAGTATCTGCACCAAGTAGACGCCTGGCGCCCAATCTGATACATCAATTCGATTTTGGTGTCCTTGGGTTATCATATTACCATTGATATCATGGACGACGATATGATCTCCTGGTTCTAAATTTGATATGCTGAGATAATCTTGGACAGGATTGGGTCCTACGTTATATTTTGAGGATAGAATGTCGTCGGTGCTGGTTGATGTTTTTATTCTGAAATCTATAACAACAGGGTAGTGGTCGGACGCATTTTCCGTGTCAAAGGCTGATAAGCCATTCTGGTCTAGTAGTTCTATATTTAAGTTTCTAGTATCTAAAGCATAGGCATTAGTTTCTTCCAGAATAGCGTCGGAGTAGAAACAATAATCTAGTCTGCCTGGAAAGAAAGTTCCTCGGTCATTTCTCCAAGTGGTTAGGGTAGGCGTGCCGGTAGCAAAGGCCTTGGCATCCGTCAACCCAGTTTCGTCCCAATCAGGATTGAAGTCAGTGCCATTATTAAAATTGTCAAAAATATCTCCCTCCAAGATGGCACTTACTTGACTTCTAAGACCTACAAAATTTGTATCACCAGCAATTAATATTGGTGTATCTGGCTCTAATCTCAAGTTCGTTTCACCATTCCTAGAATCTCTCAAAAAGGCAAGCATGACATCTATTTCTTGTTCTCTGTCAAAATCATTGTCACAGCAAGGAAAATGCACATTGATAACAAGCAGGTCTTGTCCCTCACGATTCACTACAAACAAGCCATTACCCGCAATCTCTCGGGCAAAGGTGATGGGGTACTTACTGATGATTACATTATCTGGACCGCGCTTTCTAGCAAACCACTCAATGTTCGAATCCAAAACGCCAAGCACATTAAACAGTCTTGTCAATGTCTGTTCGGCATCAAAGTCTCGAATTTCCTGAAATAGATAAATGTCAGATTGTATAGCATTAAATATGCGCTGATATGCATCAGAAGCATCTGGGTCAAATAGACGGTCATTAAGTACGTTATAACTACAAACTCTGAAATCACTATCGCCTTGAGCAGCAATATCATTGGGGGGAATAACTTCTGGATTGGTTTGGTCTAAGTTGTAAGAAATGAAATTGCCATTATTAGGAATTTCATCCCCATTATTTCTGTCATCTAAGACTCTCACTTCTATAGTGCCAGAGGCTGTGTGTGAGAAAAAGTCATCACCCCATATCTTACTCATTTGAATTTCGAATATTGTAGATGTGACAGTTGGTGATGCTACCAAATTCAAGTCATTGTGAAAGACAAGATTTCCATTGAGTGTACCTCTTTTGTCGCCGAAATTAAAAAATAGGCTCACACCATTATTGACAATCTGAATAGTGTAATTGTTATTATCCTGCAACTGAATTTCTCTGTCGAATTCCACTAAAAAATATATAAAATCTCTACTATCAGTTACAGAAAGACGTACGATATCTACTCCTGAATTACTGTCACCTAAGTCAGCTACAGTTTGTATGCGACTGTCTTCCCAGTCTGAAAACGCTTCATCTAGAATAATGGACTGACTCTGTAATATGCAGGTGCAGAATAATAAAACATGAAAGATGATTAATCTAAAAGTCATAAAGAATAAACCAATAGCTTAAATGATAAACTGAAATAATTAAAATCTGTATTTGTAATGTATAACACTCAAATAGACAATCGGTTGTACGATGTAATAAGATAGAAATAGAAAAAGAGATTGTCTCTTTCGAGATCAATCTCTTTTTCTGAATTCATACTGATTTTATAATGTTATTACTCTATCATAACTTTGATAGTTTGAATACCATCATCAAAGACAACATTCAGAAGATATATACCCGAGTTCAAGTCTATTCTTGAAATCTGGTGACTATTATTATCTATATTTTGCTGACTTAAAACAACTTGTCCAGTGATATCTAACAATTGCACAGATCTAATTACAGCATCTGACACTTGTATATTAAATTGATTACTGGCTGGATTTGGACTAACCAATAAGTCATGTTGTACAATATCTACAGTGGACAATACTCCTTCGCAACCTAGCCCAAATGCCACACAGGCTCTAGGAAGTACAAGCTGAAGAAGAGTATCTATATGAGCTCTACCTTTTTCTGCTGACATATCTGAGTTTGTCTGTAAGCCAACCTCATTAAGCTCATCCGCATCAAAAGAGGTTCCTAAGGCATCATTAGTGGCAGCAACTATTACTCTTAATGTTTCTAAATCCCACCAGTTCCAAGGAGATCCTTCAGGAAAAGGAGTTTCAAAAGCATAGAAATTATTAGCACCTAACTGAGCACTTACTGGTGGATTAGTTCCAGGTAAAGGAAAAGTTCTTGTAATTTGCTCCTCCATGAGTGGTCTGAGTGGATCATTTAGAATGTCTGCAAATCCATCATTTCTGCCTGTTGCATTGGCCGCACTTACAGCAGCATGTGTGCCTGCAACATCAACTACAAATTCATTGGTAGTAGGTACAATTACTGGACCATTAGTAAATGGTGCAAAAATGTCATTTGTAGCATGCACACCAGTTATCATAGCTTCTCTGTCATCCCCGTCATCAACCCAGTTTTCATCACCTAGTGCACCACCCATGTTAAAAACAAAGTCTACCTCGGAGCTGAAGCCAGGATGATTAGCAGTACAGAGTACGGCGTCTGTGTCTCCAAATAAATTTCCAAAAATTGTACTGTCGATAAATGGTAACAATGTCACATCATCTATGAACTTATCTAATGTGACTTCCTCGAAATCATATAGCGTTCCAGCTCCCATAGCTAAGTATCCTCCAGTTCCTACACCTCCTACGCCAATATTGTCTGGGTCAATTCCCAAAGGATTGCCATCCTCTACCACTGTTCTTCTTAGGTATCTTATAGCAGTCCTAGTGTCTTGGATTCCTCTATACGCAGCTTGTAGAAGCGTTGCTGTTCTTACATTTTGATCAGGTGAGGTCGGTAGCCATCCTAATCGATAAGTATAAGCAATTGCGACATATCCTCTGCTGGCTAATTCTCTGCATAAAACAACAGTAGTACTGTCAGTAGTAGCACCAGTTATGCCACCATTAAATAGTGGTGGTAAAAAACTTCCTGTATGAGCAATTAGAATAACAGGTCTTGAAGTATTGGTATCGTCCATAGGCGTATATACGTCCATTACCAAATCCTGAGGTAAAGGGGCACCTGTAAGAATACTTATATTATTACCATAAGGTACAGATGTTTCTACTTCCACATTAAACATGGGGTCTAGAAATCTCTCTTGAGCCTGGCCCCATAAGGAGAAAATTAGAAAAAATACTACATAGTAAATTTTTTGCATAGTAGATGATTTTATAGTGTTTAATTATTTTTTTTGCCATTCATATGTTGCGCTTAAGTATGCTAATCTTCCTATTCTAGGCCCTCCAAAAGTTTGAAAATTTCTTTGGTTTAGGAGATTAGAAGCTCCTAATTTAAAAGCAATATTAATAGATGGAATAGTGTAACTTATCTGCGCATCAATCAAATCATAAGTAGGAATGAAACCAGTAAATTGGGGAGATCCTTCAAAGGTAAATCCCTCAATCCATTTATAGACTATGGAGAATCCCAGCAAATTGTCAAACAAAGATAAATCTCTTGCAGACAATCCAATATTATATTTGAATTCAGGGGTGTTAAATGCTGGAATAATTGGATCATCAGATTGAGTATTCAATCTGTTAAATGAGAAATTACCCTTAAGTTGAAAATATTTTGCGAAATAATAATTGGCTCCTAATGAAAAGCCCTGAGTTGTAACTACATCTGACGCATTAGCACTTACCCTAAATACTTGTGCTTCAGTAGGAAGTGCACTGCCCACTGGGATAAACTGATCTATGCCGAGCTGGAATCCTATAAAATCATCATATGTAGAAAAGTAATAACTCATATCTAAGAACAATGCATCAAATAGGGTAGTTCTATATCCAAGTTCAAGAGTCCGTACTTGCTCAGGACGTATAGGGTCTACATTGAAGAAATCAAGGGTATCTCTATTACCAGTATTAAGTAAATCGACAAATGACTCTACCGTTACAAGATCATTGATGCCATTAAGATTACCTAGCAGGATTGCTGGTCCTACGTTATAATTCAAGTATTGGTCTGTAAGGGTTGGATTTCTTATAGCTGATGATAGGCTCACTCTAAGAAAATTATTTTCTGATGGAGTCCATACTACTGAAGCTGCAGGAGATAGAAGGAAGTCAAAGTTTTCATGTTTATCAAGTCTCAGTGTGCCACTTACTTGTAACTTATTATCAGCCAGTCCTACCGTAGTACCTCCGTAGATACCCCACTCGTAGGTGTTGATACTTACGCCATTGGTATCTAGGAGAATGGAGCCCTGAGAATTAGGTAGATATAATCTACCGCTAGCACCTAATCGGAAATCTAGATCAGCCACTTTTTCTCCTGAGTATACATTATTAAATCTTTTCTCTCCTTGAAGATGGATTAATGCTGACTTATCAAAGAAACGTGTGCCACCTTCAGAATTGGCAATTCTGCTTGTGATATCATCAAAGGCTGCCTGAAATTCGGGTGTGCCAGGCTCCAAAAATGGTTGTGTTCCCACGATGTCATTACCAATCAAGGTACTCTCTAATGCCTCATTATGCCAAATGGCTAGTGAATCTTGAATACCCAACAAAAAATTGTCTACTGCAGCTCTAAACTCATCTGGCATCCCTATGAATTCGCCACGTCTTGGAAAACCTTCTAAGCCTTCTATTCTATCTACTACATTTAGACTCCAAAAATTCAGATATGTTGTATTCCATTCTACATCATCAGAGGATTGTTCTTGAAGTTGTAAGGCGGTGAAAAATGGATCAAATGAATCTCCTGCATCTTCATGTGTTGCATACAATCTGACAAAGAAGTCATTGTCTTTTTTAATCTCTGCCTTATGTTGATAAAACTTAATATTCCTTAGTGAAAACCTATTATCTCCTTGATAGACCGTAGTACCTGCTCCAAAACTACTTCCTAGAATCAGTTGTGGAGATTCATATTCTTGTTCAGGCTTAAGTCTGAAATGGAAAGCGGCGGAAGCTTTTGTATTTCTAGTATCATAATCCACCAAATCCTCTTCTCGATAACCGTTACGGAAATAAGTACCAATTCCTGCTAGGTTAGCAGTCCTGTTAAATTCGTCTCCGTATATATTAACAGCATCAAATCTGCCAGGATTGTTGATATCTACCTCAGAATCATCCACTGGATTGAAATTATCAGCTTCCCAGTCATCTGCCTGTAATCTAAATAAATTGAATTTGTAAGCCAACCAAGGATATCCTTCTTTATTGTTAATTGCATCAGCCCATCTCACACTGGTTTCTAATAAATTACGTTCTGCTACTTTTACTCTAGCTGAAAATCCTTTTAGAATAAATGGATCTTTTGTTTCTATACTGAGCACACCATTAAAGGCATTTGGGCCATAGTAGGCTGTACTAGCTCCCACAATCAGATCTACTTTTTTGACATCTAGCTCAGAGGCACCTAGAAAGTTACCTAGTGAAAAGTTTAGACCTGGAGATTGATTGTCCACCCCATCTATAAGTTGGAGTGATCTTACAGGACTAGTGCTATTAAATCCTCTTGTATTGATAATCGTAAATCCTATACTAGCTGTCGTTAGGTCAACATCTTTTAGGTTACCTAATCCTTGATAAAAATTGGAAGAAGGCGTTTCCTTTATTGATAATAAATCTAAAGATTCTATGGTCAAAGGCGCTTTCTTCTGCTCATCAGATACACGTTGTCCTTTTACAACAATCTCTTCTGCTACGATAGACGACTCTTCCATTCTAAGAGAGACATCTTGTCCAGCACTAGAAATAGTAGTGGTGACATCACCATAGCCTAAATAGCTAATTATAAGGTTAATTGGAAAGTCTCTATCTGTTTTCAAGATAAAACTGCCGTCCCAGTCTGTAACTGTTCCATCAGTGGTTCCTTCTATAAGGACATTAGCACCAATTATTGCTTCATTCGTCCCGTTGTCCATGACTGAGCCTCTAATGGTATTCTGAGCATCTACAGAAAATGACACTAATACCAAACATATAATACCAAATATTCTCAAATCAACCTTTTTTTATTGCTTACTAAGACTAGATTACCCAAATAATACTAAATATACCAAATTATCTAAGTGATATGATGTTATGGTTGAATATGTTGGAGACAAAGGGCCTAAATGAATTATTAGACTACTTTTGAGTCAATGTATTTTTCATTATATATAGCTAAACGCATTGTTAAAAGCAGTACCGCAGGATATTCTGGTGCGCTGGTTAAGTTGGCTATAGCCAGTATTGCCTTATCCATCGCTGTGATGCTTCTCAGCACCTCTGTCATTTTAGGTTTCAAAAACGAGATTTCTAATAAGATTTATGGATTTTGGGGTAATATCCATATCACAGATGTTAAGTCTACCAGGAATTTCGAATTAAGACCCATACAAAATACGGCCGCAATTCAGGACTCTATCTTGTCCATTTCAGGGTTAAAGTACAATAGTGAACCAAGAGGGAAACCACCTAAGATGCGGGAAACTAAAGGTGGTGTATCTTATGTCATGCCTTTCATAACTTTTCCCACAATAATCAGTACCAAAAATGAGATAGAAGCTGTGGTGCTTAAAGGCGTAGGTCCAACGTACAAGAAAGACTTTTTTGAGACCTATATCAAAGAAGGAACATTCCTTCTAGAAACTGATTCTTCTGTTTCCAGGAAGATTATGATTTCTGAGCAGACCGCGGCTAGGCTGCACCTAAAACTAGATGACCCAATCAATGTCCATTTCTTGAAGGATAACAACCAGATTAAAAGACGACTTAATATTGGCGCTATATATAAATCAGGCCTGGAGGAGTATGATCGTAAGTTTGCCTTTGTAGATATGCGCTTGATTCAGGATGTTATCGGTTGGGATAGAGACAAAGTCGGCGGACTGGAGGTATATGTAGATAATATAGATGATGTATCTACGATAGCGGATTATATCTATCAAGAAGTGCTCCCTACTAATTTATATGCCCAAACGATTCACGAAAAACAGAGTAGTATTTTCGAATGGCTAGAGCTGCAAAATATCAATGAGTCGATGATTTTACTCTTGATGATTATTGTAGGTATAATAAATATGTCTACGGCACTCCTCATTATCATTCTGGAACGGTCTTCTATGATTGGTGTACTCAAATCTCTGGGACAGACAGATTTTGGGGTTAGGAAGATATTTATTGCCAGTGGGGTATATATAATATGTCTAGCACTCATTCTAGGCAATCTTCTAGGATTAGGCCTGGGGTGGCTTCAGAAGAAATTTGGGTTCATGGCGTTGGATGAGGCTAACTACTACCTTACGCAGGTACCCATCGAGTTTGATTTGTGGAGCATACTCTCTATTAATATCGGCGCCATCCTAGTAACTGCCATTGTATTGATTATCCCTAGTTTCTTAGTGACGACTATCTCGCCTATCTCTATTCTTAGATTTGACTAGATTATAGACTTAGCTGGTTACCATTGAACTAGAATCACGATGGATTGGTATTTGCGTAGTAATAGAGTATCCTTGTGGAAAGACAAGAGGCCGCAGAAATTCAATTGCTTATGATCCAATTCTACATATTTAAGGGAAAAATTGTAGAGTCTACATCAGACTTGGCTGGGGCGGATTGGGTCCATATTTCTCCTCCACTCACAGAGGCAGAAATAGAAAACGTGTCTAAGCAGTTAGAAATCCCGCTTGACTTCATTCAAGATTCACTGGATATAGATGAACGGTCTAGATATGAGAGAGAGGATGAGTCAAAGCTGATTCTTATTAATACACCTATGGTCAATGATGATGAAAAGCAAAATGAAGCTGTATATATTACTGTCCCTATAGGTATAATCATACAGAATACAAGGGTTATCACTGTCACTCAAAAAGAGAATCCAATCATAGAAAGGATTCTAGCTCATAAGGTGAAGAATTTTAATCCAGCTGATAAGGCGCTGTTTGTCCTGCATATCTTCGAACAAAATGTTTTCTGGTTTCTAGAGTGTTTAAAAAATATAAATGCTAAACGGAATCATATCGAACGTGAACTATATGATTCGAGTAGGAATGCAGAACTGAAACAACTTCTAAGAATAGAGAAAAGTCTGGTCTACTTCGTTAACTCTTTGAATGCCAATGACTTGTTGATGATGAAAATGAGGCGGACTGACTTTCTTAAAATCAGAGACAGGGAACTGCATACAGATCAATTCGAGGATATTATTATAGATAATGGACAGGCGCTTGAAATGTCGAATGTTTACACTAATATCCTGTCGGGCACAATGGAGGCCTATGCTTCTATTGTCTCGAATAATCAAAATGCTTTTATACACAGGCTCACAATAATTACAATCATCCTCATGGTACCTACGCTTGTAGCTAGTTTTTATGGGATGAATCTTGAGCATTTGCCATTTAGCCAGAGTCCATATGCCTTCTATGTACTTCTTGCAATATCAGTTTTTATTGGGGTTCTGCTGATTCTTTTTCTAGGAAGAAACACTTCCAAGAAGTAAATCAATTTAATATTATGATTATCCACA